>NZ_JBHFLL010000268.1:0-17178 GCF_041928595.1 Microcystis sp. BLCC-F209 | reverse complement strand
ACCCCAAAACCCCAACACCTCAACTATCTGTTTTTTCACTTTATAATTCCCTCAAATGTCCTTGTTCAATTTTCCAGTGACGGTCAGCAATGGGGAGTAATTCTCCGGCATCGTGACTAACTACTAATAAAGTCCAGTGTTGTTTGAGACTAGCGAGAAGTTTAGCCAATTGACGACGCATCGACCAATCTAAACCGGCCGTAGGTTCATCAAGAAGTAACAGATTAGGCTGCCGGATTAACTGGACAGCGAGGGATAAACGACGCTGTTGACCCCCACTAAGATTGTGGGGAGGAGTATCTAGAGGAATATTTTCTAATCCTACCTCCTTTAGGGCTGCCGTTAAGCGATCGCTTTGAATCTCTGGATGACCGAGACGCAACTCCTCAAGGATGGTTTTACCGCAAAAATGACGTTCGGGAAACTGAAAAACGATTCCTCCTAATTGTTGCAGGTGCAGCACCGTTAATTCTTGGTCGCGCCAGTGAATCGTCCCTCCTGTTTTATCGGCAAAGCCTGCTAGAATTTCCAAAAGAGTCGTTTTTCCGGAACCACTGGGCCCGACAATCAGACCTAATTCTTGGGGTGCTAATTCGAGATTAATCCCCTGTAAAATGGGATTGAGGGCAGCGGGAGGATGATAAACCACATCTTTGAGATAAAGCATTGACAAGAAAATAACTGGAAATTAAGTCTAGAAACCCGTTTCTATTGTGACAGATTTTTTCATTCGCTCAAGGAGACTTTTGACCATGGTGCTGAGGTTAGGTTTAACGAAAAAAATGGCGATCGGTGCTTCCCTAGCTGTTATGGTAGTGGTTAACTGGATTGGTCCGGGATTAGCCGGAGATCCTTTCCGCAAAACCAATCCCCGACCGATTGGTGATAAGACCGAGGCCGCTTTTAACGCTATTTTTAAACAAGGTAACTATCTAGAGGCAAAAAAATTAATTGTTGAGGCCACGGAAAAGGAACCCGAAGAACCTTTGTCCCATGCTATGCGTGCCTCTCTTGCTTTTACCGACCAGGATTGGAACACCCTAAAAACCTACTCCGAGAAAACTAAGGCAGCGGCCAAACAAATGCAGGACAGCGACCCTTTAAGGGGAAATTTGTATCTAGCGGTGGGGAGTTTTTTAGAGGGAACCTACGTTTTTCAAACCGAAGGAGCAGTATCGGCTATCCCCAGATTACAACAGGTGTTTCAGTATTTGGAAACCGCAGAAAAGGTTAATCCCACGGATCCGGAATTGAACCTGTTGAAGGGTTATATGGATTTGATTTTAGCGGTTAATCTGCCCTTTTCTAGTCCCCAAGAGGCAATTGAAAGGCTAGAAACCTACGGAAGTCCCGATTACTTGGTTGATCGAGGTATAGCTCTAGCTTACCGGGATTTAAAGCAGTACGATCAGGCTTTGCGGTTTATCGATAACGCTCTGAAAGCGACCCCCGAGAATCCGGAATTAATGTATCTGAAGGGTCAAATCCTGAGAATTCAAGGCAATACGGATAAAAATACCGGCTCTTTGAAACTGGCACTAGATTACTTTAATAATGCCCTGAAAAAACAGGAACAACTCCCCGAATCGGTCAAAAAACAGTTAAATCGCGAACACCGTAAGGTACAGGAGGAGATTAAATCCCTAGAAAACACCGCTAGTCGTTGAAAAACGCCTAAAAATAGTCAATATTTGGGCTTTTTATCGGTAATCAGTTGCTGAAGGCAAAAGGCAGGAGGCAGTCCCGATGCCAAAGTTGGCACCGCCAAGCCTGAAAATATGATAGGCTCCAATTAGGGCTAAGACAAAAAGGTTGTTCCTTCAATAGAGCTTTCTAGCCTGAAAGTCAGTCGAACCAGAATACCCAGAGGCATCGCCAATTGTCGCTACCAACCCTTTGTTAGCATATCTTTGATGTTACTCAAAGCCTTGCCTTTTAAGGGCATCCTCTCCCTCTATTGACTTGTGGATGGTTTCCTACTGCCCAGAACGGGCAGACTCATACTAAATCCGGTTATTAAAAACTGATTATCTATTACCTCTTTTGCCTATTGCCTTTTGCCTGTCCTCATAAGTAGCCTATACTCAACGGATTTAGTATCACTACCTCAGATGTACCAAGTCTAAAGCAGCAGGAAATGGCGCCACTCTAGGCATCTAGAGGACAGGACTAAGGTTATTACTAACCCGCACCTGTGGGGTTATAACCTTATCAAGGTACTACATTTACCAAGCGGCTAATCCTCTAAACGTCTTACCGTCTAGTTTCTAGCCAACGAATCGCACCACACCCTACACCCTCTTTCAAGTCGTGAGTCAGTAAGAATTGCGGCAATTTACATTTCTTAAGATAGACAACAGAATTTATGTCCGACTACTTAGGGTCTGCTGAAAAAGTTTGTTGGTGGGGTTAGGAGTCAGGCTTTGGCCGTGAGCTCAGCGTTCGACAAAAGCTCACGCGGCGGTTCGACAGGCTCACCGTCCGCTCGACTGAGCCCGCCGAACGTCCGAAATCTCAAGCCAGGGTCCGAACGGGTGTGGGGTGTAGGGAAGGAAACCTCTTTCATCTGTGGGGGTGAAAATTTTTTCATCGGGAATGACTCCTAACCCTAACAACAATTTTTGATGTTTACAAGAGGTCTAGTATAAACCCACTGATTATGATTTTTTCTGGCCACGATTTTTTTAGAAGCGACCAAAGATTTTAGACAAAGATTGAGCATAGAAACGGGACGATTTAGGCGCTCACTCAATTCTTGAACTGTGATTCCTTGCGGATAAAATTGCATAAGTTCAAAAATTTGTGCGCTAGTATTTAATCCTTTTGTTGGACTAATAATCTTAATAGCCAAGGCTAGTAATCGGGAGAAACAACAGGACATTAGACCCTTGTTTGTCGATGCTTTGTTCCGCTCGATCTAGCCTTTTTTTCGAGGAATTATCAGGGTTTAAAGTACTAATAAAAGCTTGACTAAAATAGAGATTAATTTGTTCCCATAATCTCTTGAATAGCAGATAAAAGGCGATCAATCTCCCCATCAGTCCCGATAGAAATCCGCACATAATTCTGAATGCGAGGATGTTTAAAATATCGCACTAATATCTGACGCTCTTTCAGTTGATTATATAACTCACTGGCACTAATGTGCGGGGGAGAAGCGAGGATAAAATTAGCTTCCGAGTCAAAAACAATAAATCCCAACTCGCGCAGAGAAGTAATTAAACGGCTGCGGGTTTGACAGACTTTTTGCCAAACTTGCTCAAAATAATTATGGTGTTTTAAAGCTGCTGTGGCTAAAGTTTGAGCGATGCGATCTAAATTATAGGAATCACGCACCTTATCCATCTGTTCGATAATTGCCCTGGAAGCAAAACCGAAACCGACTCTTAACCCCGCTAAACTATAACTTTTCGACATAGTGCGACTAATGATGACATTATCGTAACGGGAGAGAAAATCGAGATGATTGTCATCACTAAAATCCACATAAGCTTCATCAATTAATACCAATCCCGAGGCATTAGCACAGGTTGCTTCTAAATAGTCGCGATCAAGATGTTTACCGAGGGGAGGATTAGGAGAAGCTAGAAAAATTAATTTCGCTTCCGGACAAATAATCGGTCCTGCTAATTCAAATTTATCATTAGTGGGAAATTCGATAATATTTGCCCCGTGTACCCGGGCAATTGTCTCGTAAAGGGAATAGGTTAAATCCAAAAAAGCGACACTTTCGCAAGGGTTAACAAAAGTTCGCAGGGCGATATTAAGGATATCATCGGAGCCATTACCCGCGATTATCTGATCAGCTGTGATGCCGTATAATTCCGCCGCCGTTTGCCGTAACTCTTTGGAGATAGGATCGGGATAGAGTCGGACTTTCTCTAATTGCTCTGGCAGGTGGGCAAAAATTTCCGCCGGTGGGGGATAGGGATTCTCATTGGTGTTAAGTTTGGTAAATCCCGCAGTTTGGGGCTGTTCTCCCGGAGTGTAAGCGGGGGTTTGACGAACACAATCGCGTGTAGGTAGCATGGACTCTCTGGGTCGGCAATTTCTAGCAAGCTTTCCATTATAACAAATCCTCGCCGATGATCGGGGGTTGAACAGATGTCAACCCCTACCGGTAAAACTAATTAAGGTTCTACCCAACGGCCATCGGCTTTAATTAAATTAATCAACTCGGTTACACCTTCACTTTCGGGGACTCGTTTAATTTCCTCGCGACCGCGATAAAGGGCAATATAACCGGCCTGTTTCCCCACATAACCATAGTCTGCGTCGGCCATTTCTCCCGGTCCATTGACAATACAACCCATAACGGCGATATCGAGTCCGGTGAGGTGTTTAGTCGCTGCACGCACTTGCTGCAGGACATCTTCTAAATTAAAAAGAGTGCGACCACAGGAAGGACAGGCAACGTATTCGACCATGGTTTTCCGTAGTCCCAGGGCCTGGAGAATGCTGTAACAGACGGGAATTTCCTTTTCGGGAGCTTCCGTCAGAGAAACGCGAATCGTATCACCAATACCGTCTGCTAAGAGAGTGGCAATCCCGGCAGTGGATTTAATTCGTCCGTATTCCCCATCTCCTGCCTCAGTAACCCCCAAATGCAGGGGATAATCCATACCTAACTCGTCCATGCGCTTAACCATGAGACGATAGGCGGCCACCATCACCGGCACGCGGGAAGCTTTCAGGGAAACCACCAGATTGCGAAAATCGAGGGATTCGCAGATGCGGATAAATTCTAAAGCCGACTGTACCATTCCTTCGGGGGTGTCGCCGTAGGTAAAGAGCATTCTTTCGGCCAGAGAACCGTGGTTAACGCCGATTCGCATCGCTTTATCTTGATCTCGCAGGGAAATCACCAAAGGTTTCAGGGTTTCGGCAATTTTTTCGCCAATTTCATCAAATTCTGCTTGACTGTACTCGCTGCGGTCGGCTTTCGGTTTCTCGAAAACGTACAAACCGGGGTTAATCCGCACTTTATCGACGTGTTTGGCCACTTCTAGGGCGATTTTCATGCCGTTGTGATGTACGTCGGCTACTAACGGCACGGGTTGATAGGTGGCGAGCAGTTTTTCCCTAATTTTAGCCAAGGCGGTGGCGTGGGCCAGACTCGGCACGGTGACGCGGACAATTTCACAGCCGATTTCATGGAGGCGACGGATACCGGCCACGGAACCATCTATATCAAGGGTATCCTCGTTAATCATCGACTGCACGACCACGGGATGACCACCACCGATGGTAACGCTACCTACCCGGACGGGACGGGTTTTGCGTCGGTGAATCGTGGTGTCGAATTCGGAGGCAGTTGCGGGGGGTTTGAGCGTCGATTCCAAGGTTTGCATAGGACTATCACCAACAATCACTCTCCCTATTCTCTCAAAGAACAGGGACAGATTCTAGCCACTCCAATAAAATTGGGTTAAAACGGTCAGGACATTCATCCTGTAAACAATGACCGGCCCGGTCAAATTCTACATATTTAATCCTAGGATTAAGGAAGACAAAACCCTGAGCTAACTGGACGGGAACCATCCGATCTTGCTTGCCCCAACATAATAAAATCGGGATTTCTAAGCGTGGTAAAATTAACTTTGCTGGTGGACAATATTCGGGATGATTGACAGCTTGTGCTAGGGAAATAAAGGCCTCGGCTGCCCCCTCATCTAAGGTTGGGGCGGCGATAATTTGTACTAATTCGTCGCTGACTGCTTTCTTGTCTTCGTAGGCGATTCCTGTCCATTTTTTCAAGACTTGCGGACGACGCAGATAGTAAAAAATCGGTTTTAATAGCCAAGGAGAAGTGAAAAAGTTTTCGATGGGAGTGACGATATTTAATAACCAATCGGCGATCATTTCCCGCCGACGGCTGACATCGGGTAAACTGAGCATAACTAATCCGGCTACCATTTCTGGGTATTTACCCCCTAGGGCCATACTAACTAAAGAACCGATCGAATTTCCCACTAATACCACCGGTCTATTGATAAAAGTTTGCCAGAAATCGTGTATCTGTTCCACCCAGAGATTAACGGTATAGGGAACCTGCACTTTGCGCGAACCACCAAAACCTAATAAATCTACCGCATAAACTCGATGATTTTGGCTGAGGATAGGAATATTATGGCGCCAATGTTCGATCGCCGCTCCAAATCCGTGCAGTAAAATTAAAGGGGGATTATCGACATCTTGGGGGTTTTTTGCCGGCATAAAACTATAACGAATTTGCCAACCGCGCCACACCCAATCCCGTTGATAACCGATGCGTTCTGTCCAAGCTGGTGAAGTTGTCACTTAAGTCAAACAATTAAGAGGGTTTCAGGAAATATTACTCTAGTTTTATTATACGGGTTTCCCCCTGCCTAACCCACAACCGAATAACATTTTTGTACTACTTTTTCCAAATATATTTAGGTCTTGCTGAATAATGGTAAAACCCTTTTAAAATAAGGCTTTTGACCTGCTAAAATCCGACGTTCATGCTGCGAAAATAGGATTAAGACCTTCAAAAACCTTGTATTATCCTTACTTAAGTACACAAACTGGTACAAAAAAAAGAGGACAACAAAGCCTGAAACGACTGGCTACTGACTCCTGACTCCTAACCCCACCAACAAACTTTTTCAGCAGCCCCTATTTAAATCTAGGGTTGATCTAGCCTATGCTAAAAAGAGGGGGATTAAAATCGCTCCTAGACTTTAATTGCAAATTTAGGATACTGCACAGATGGGCAATCTATTTGATGATGTCAGTCGCTTTCTTGAAACCCAACTGGAAGAATTTCTCAGAAGTCATCCCCAATTAGAATTACAGGCGCTGGTGGAACAACTGCGCGAACAGGAGCGCGATACTGCTAAACTGATTACCGCCCTAGAAAATGAGCGTCAACGTCTCGAACAGCAAATTTTGGCCACTGCCCAAGATATCCAAACTTGGCACGCTAGAATCGATAAGGCTAAGGCTGCTGGACGGCAGGACTTGGTTAAGGCTGCCAGTGAACGCGAGGCGGCCCTCTTCCGTGAGGGTAATCAACTTTGGGGACGGATGGAAGGAGTGAAAAAACGTCTGAGTCAATCCCAAGAGTTACTGCAACAAGTCCAACAACGTCGTCAAGAAGTGCAAATTAAAGCCGAAAAAGCCCCTAAAAATCAGTCGCGTGACTGGGAAACCACTTTTTGGGATCAACCCCAAGAATCGGACTATCAGCGCTCGAACTACGATAATCTCGATCTAAAATTTAAAGAATGGGAAATGGAAGAAGAATTGAAAAAATTAAAGCGAGAAATGGGACGATAATTTTTCAGTGAGCAGTGAACAGTAAACAGTAAACTGATAACTGATAACTGATAACTGATAACTGATAACTGATAACTGATAACTGATAACTGAAATCCCCAACACCTAAAAAATTCCCCAGAATTGTTCCTCTTAGAAAACGATGGCATCTCAAGCACAAAATCCTGAAAATCAACCCTCCTCTACCCTCGAAGAAATCCGGGCCGCTCGTTTAGAAAAAGTGGCAGGATTGCAAAAAGCTGGCTTAAATCCCTACGCTTATCAGTGGAAATCTACCGCTCACGCTCAACAACTACAAGAGCAGTACGCTGACTTAGCACCGGGAGAAGAAATTAGCACAGAAGTGGCGATTGCTGGTCGGATTATTGCCCGAAGAATCATGGGTAAACTAGCCTTTTTTAACCTGCAAGATGAAACGGGAACGATTCAATTATACCTCGATAAAAAACGCATTAGTGAAACCATGGCCGCCGTGCCGAATGCCTTTAACACGGTGATTAAACTAACCGATACAGGCGATATTTTAGGCGCAAAAGGCACAATTAAACGCACAGAACGCGGCGAATTATCTATCTATGTAAATCAGTACGAAATTCTCACCAAATCCCTCTTACCTCTCCCGGATAAATGGCACGGTTTAACCGATGTAGAAAAACGTTATCGACAAAGATATGTGGATTTAATTGTTAATCCCGAAGTGCGACAAACTTTTCGCCGTCGCGCCCAAATTACCGCTGCTATTCGCAGATATTTAGACCAAGAAGGTTTTATTGAAATTGAAACTCCCGTGCTACAAAGTGAAGCGGGAGGAGCCGATGCTAGACCGTTTATCACCTATCATAATACGCTGGAGATGGAGTTATATCTCCGCATTGCCACCGAGTTACATCTAAAAAGATTAATAGTCGGTGGTTTTGAAAAAGTCTTTGAGTTAGGCAGAATTTTTCGCAATGAAGGGGTTTCTACTAAACATAACCCTGAGTTTACTTCCATCGAAATCTATCAGGCCTACGCCGATTATTATGACATGATGGAGTTAACCGAAAACATTATTGTTAACGCTGCACAAGATGTTTTAGGTACGCTGAAAATCACCTATCAAGACAGGGAAATTGACCTAACTCCCCCTTGGCGACGAGTGACTATGCACGAATTAGTCCAAGAAATAACTGGGGTTGACTTGAATAGTTTTGAGGATTTCGAGTCGGCTCGTATTGCCGCAGAAAATGCCGGTATTGGCGTTCCAGAGGACTGTAAAACCATCGGTAAGCTCCTAAATGAAGCTTTTGAACAAAAAGTCGAAGAAACCCTAATACAGCCCACTTTTGTGCTAGATTTTCCCGTGGAAATTTCCCCTTTAGCTAAACCCCATCGCTCAAAAACTGACCTCGTGGAAAGATTTGAATTATATGTGGTTGGACGGGAATTAGCTAATAGTTTTTCTGAGTTAACCGATCCCATCGATCAACGGCAAAGATTGGAAGCACAGGCACTCAAAAAAGCGGCCGGAGACTTAGAGGCCCAAGGCGTTGATGAGGACTTTTTAACCGCTTTAGAATACGGAATGCCCCCCACGGGAGGCTTAGGAATTGGCATCGATCGCCTGATCATGTTATTAACCGATTCTGCCAGTATTCGCGATGTGATTGCTTTCCCCTTATTAAAAAGTCAAAGTACAGCGATTAAATCTTTTGACTACGATGAGGACAAAAAAATTCTGAAAGTGGAATTTAATCACGGTGGTATCTATCTTTATCATGATCTACCTTTGGCAGTATATAAAGACTTTCAGTCTGCACCATCGAAAGGACAGTTTTTTGTCGGACAAATTCGCGATAAATACAGTTTTGACAAGGAATTGTAAAAGTTAGGGTCACTTCAGTTATCAGTTATCAGTTATCAGTTATCAGTTATCAGTTATCAGTTATCAGTTATCAGTTATCAGTTATCAGTTATCAGTTATCATTCATGATCCCTTTTTACCTTTGACTTCCTGCCAAGTGTTACCAACTCCCTGTAAAACCCCGCGAACTACTAAACCAATACCGCGACCGATAACTTGGATAAGAATATAGACTACTCCCTTACCCACCACCCGAAAAAAAGCGCGTAAACGAGGAGATAAAGAGTCTCTTAATTCTAAGGCGATCGAAACTAACCAGGGTATGCCTGTTAAACTGTTTAATTCTTCCTGTCGGGGGGAATAAATGGCTAAAGATTTGATTTGTCCCTCGCTATAGTGAAATAATTGATATTGACTTTCAAAGATATCTTTGGGTTCTTGCCAGTATTGTTGCCGTCGGTATTTCCAAGATAATTCATTGCGGATTTTAGCTAATTTTCTGGCGATGAGAAATTCCGACCGGTAAAGTTTTTGTTTGATTCTTTCCGATTCCGAGAAGTTATTGAGAATAATTACCGTCACTGCATTGGCAATATTATGAATGAGATTTTGCAGGAGAATTTCGGCTCTGGCGATAGTTTCAGGAGCATTAGCCCGGTATCCTACTCCGTCAATAGTTAAACTATTTTCGTACACTAAATAGGAAAATAAGTCAAGAGTAAAAGGAATTTTATTGAGGATTTCTGTTTGAATTGCCTCTCTTTCTTCCAGAATAATTTCGTTAAGTCTGCCTTTACTAATTTCGTCATAAACCGAGGTATTAATTTCTAAAAATTTACGGGTAACTTTCTCCCAGATATCGTAAATAATCAGATTTAAGCGACTGGTTAATTCCCCACTGCTAACCTGTAAATATCTCATTTCATCGACATTTTTACGAATTTCATCGAGAACTAAATACAATAATTCCCGTTGCCGATTATCCTGTAAAACATCAATTTCAAAACTAATCTTTGTTCTATTAATTAAAGGCGATCGAATGACTGCTAAAGTGGACTCAAAAACTGCCGAAACACACAGGGGACGCTCGCGGCTTAAAATTGGTAATTCCCGATCGATATTGTTAATTATTATCGGAGGTGTCGCTGAAGCTGAATTGTAAGAGCTACCTTCCAGGGGAATTAGTTTTCTCACTAGCCATAGGGCTGCTAAAAGTTCTCGTTTTCTCCCCTGCCAATAAAAGCGATCAAAGCCGGATAAAGACTGTTGATTGAGATGGAGATCAATTAAATGTAATTCACTTTCGATGCGATTTAATCCCGTTCTTCCGGCAGCAATTAACCAATGGCTAGGAGCTAAACTTGGACGGGTAGCAATGGTGAGAGCAGAAGGGGCAACATCCGGGGATTCATCCCGGGAAATTTGTCCTAAAATAGTGATAAATTGCTCTAGGTTTGTGCCTTTGGGAATATAACCAGCGATGCCTAATTCTCTGGCGATTAGTTGCTGTCGGGAGTCGAGAGGAAAGGTTAATAGAACAATTTTACTTTCGGGATAGCGAGAGTGGAGAATTTCACAGTAAGACCAATCAAAGAGAGGATCGATAATAATAATTTCGGGGGAGGGATTCAGAGTCAAAGCGAAAATTGTTTCTAAATCCCCTTCGGTGACGATACTAATATTTTCTATCTGCGACAAGGCCTGCACCAGACCCAAGCGGAAAATCGGGTCATTATCGATGATAATTAGGGTGAGAGGGCGATCGATCACAAGAGTTGCAGCCTGTCAACGGATACTATTCACAGGGTCAATTATACAGTGATCCGGCTCATTTGTTTTGTTTATAGCCATAGAAATCGATGCGATAATCGGTAATTTTTACCCCCGTTGATGCCTCGACCTGTTTAATTAATTCTGGGGGAAGTTGGATATGCACATCGATGATTTCCTGACTGTCCAGACAATTGATGTGACTGTGGGAATCGCTGATGTTACCGTAGAGTCTGCCGTCCCAGCGTTCCACAGATTCGATAATGCCTTGACCCGATAGAGCCTCTAGGTTTTGGTACACTGAGGTATGACCGATGTTTTTTCCTTGCAGATTGAGACGATCATAAATTTCTCTCGCTGATAGGTGTTCCCGCGCTTGCCACAGCAATTCTAAAATATAGCGACGCTGACGACTAACCCGCATTCCTAAAGTTTGACACCTTTCGATCGCATCTTCTAAACACCGGATCGGTTTTTGTTTTACCTCCAAATTGTCCATAGTTGTATCCGTTGACCTCCGCCCTAATACATAGTCATTACCAGTTTAGCTTAGTCTTTCGATCGATGTCCACATTGCCCCAGTTTTCAGCCCATCTCAGAGCAGTTATCTCAATGGTGAGATAGGAAATTTTCGTTGTCGGAAGACAGGAGCAGCAAGAAAGAGCCTGACCATTTGTACTAAAATTCTCAGCCTGCATAATTCTGGTTTTAAGTCAATAGCCTTTACAAAACTTCAAAAATTGTCACACAAAAAAATGTCACCACTAGCGGCTTTTTTTGGGCAAGAGTATCAACACATTCCCCTGATTGCCTTGATTTTGCGTTGATTTGAGGTTTAATGCTTAAACTAAGCCAACAGCATACCACGATTATACCATATTATTAAATGTAGGCAACCCCGATTTACAGCCAAATTTTGGCAAATTCTGGGAAAATCAAAATGTTGTAACTTACTTGTTACATTTAACTAATCGCCCCAAATATTTAAATATTTTACTTGTTTATCTTAAAATTATAATTTTTACTTATTTTTTGCAGGCTGATTAACTAGGGTTGGGCAAAAAAGCTTGTAAGCTCTATTTAAAGTCAGTCGAATCGCTTAGTATCGGGAGACAGATGTGACTTGTATAGCTTCCCAGTTTTTGATATTTGAAGACTTTTTAGAAGCATTTTGAAAGTGTCTTAGCTGATGGATTAAATATGAATTATCAGCCATAGAAATCTTCATCAAGAATCTGTTCTAAGGAAAAAGGGCAGTCTAAGGGATATGCTTCCTCTGGAGGAATCGCAATTCCAAAGTCAGCCAATTTACTTTCCTTGATGGCAATTTTGCGACCTTTAGGATAGGTTTTATCGATGGCGATTGCTAAATGAGATTTCAAAGAAGGGGTGTTTTCTAGTAAGGCGATAACTCGTTCCCTGTGTTCGACAATGGAGCTATACCAGCTAGATTTCATGCTTTCAGGGGCGGAGGATTGTACTTTTAGTTTCAGTAAATGAGCCAGCAAAATCATTAAATTTCCTTCCAAGGCATTTTTATCTGATTTACCCAATTCTTTTAACTCCTCAACCAAATGAGATACATCTAATGCCTGAAAATCTCCTTGTTCTAACTGACCTATTGTTGTTATCAGCCATAATTGAAAATCTTGTTCATAGAGTTCTGATTTAGTTATCATGATGGCTTCGATAATAGTTAATATAGATTGAATTATACTCTATTTTGCAGATTTCGGATGTTGCAATCGGTAAATGTTAAGTTTTACTACAGGATTTAACATTTGCGCCTATGCCCTATTCCCTTATCCTTAGGATAAGCGGTTAAAATACATCTTAGCTTAAGGACTAGAGAATGTTATGAGACTAGAAAAAGAAGATTTTGATTGGGCGGTACAACAAAACCTAATTACTGCCAGCCAAGCTGAAAATTTATGGACGGCTTTTTTATCCCGTTATCCCCAAGAAGATGAAGTTAATCGCCCTCGCTTTAATTTTGCTAATGTGGCCTATTATTTTGGGGCATTAATTGTTATCTCTGCCCTGGGGTGGTTTATGAACGAAGCTTGGGAGAGTTTCGGTGGTGCAGGACTATTTTTTATCGCCCTGTTTTATGCAATTTGTTTTATTTTCACCGGTAAAAATCTCTATTTTCAGCAAAATCTCAAAATCCCCGGCGGCCTTTTATTTACCATGGCAGTGGCAATGACTCCCTTAGCAATCTACGGTTTACAACGCTGGACAGGATACTGGCAAGCCGGATATCCTGGCATCTATCGAGATTTCCATACATGGATTAAAGGCAGTTGGTTTTTAATGGAATTAGGCACGATTATCGCGGGATTAATAACTTTGCGATTTGTTAAATTTCCTTTTTTAACTGCACCCATTGCCTTTAGTCTGTGGTATATGTCAATGGACTTAACTCCTTTACTATTTGGAGAGAACGAATATACATGGAGACTGCGACTGTGGGTATCCTTTTGGTTTGGAATTGCCTGTTTGATAACTGCCTATTTAATTGATGTACGTCAGCGTCGTAGTCGGGGTGATTTTGCTTTTTGGCTGTACTTATTCGGATTAATTATGTTTTGGTTTAGTTTATCTCTCCTCATCGATGATAATGAAGCGCAACGATTTTTGTACTGTCTAATTAACTTGGGATTGATGTTATTATCCGTCCTGCTAAAAAGAAGATTATTTGTGGTTTTCGGAGGTGTCGGAGTATTTGCCTATCTTTCCTATCTCTCCTATCGTATCTTTGCCGATTCAATTTTCTTTCCCTTTGCCCTAACCGTCCTAGGACTTGGTATTATCTATATGGGAATTTTGTACCAGCGTCATTACCCCACCCTAGCTAGATTTATTGAAAGTTATATCCCTCTCGAATGGCGCAATTTATTACCCAAAGATAGATAATTAGGAGAAATGGTTTTTCAGTGATCAGTAAACAGTAATCAGTAAACAGTGAACTGATAACTCACATCTGATAACTGATCACTGATAACTGATAACTGATAACTGATAACTGATAACTGATAACTGATAACTGATAACTGATAATCTTCCTTCTATGCGAATACTTATCGTTGATGATGAAAAAGAATTAACCGAACCCTTAGAACAAATTCTTGCTCAAGAAGGCTATGAAGTTGATATTGCTGATAATGGTCGGACGGGGTTAGAATTGGCACAAGAGAATAATTATGACCTCTTAATTCTCGATTGGATGTTACCCCAGCAATCCGGATTACAAATCTGTCAATATTTACGCAATCAAGGGGACACCACTCCCGTTTTATTTCTAACCGCTAAGGATACCATAGACGATCGAGTGGCGGGATTAGATGCTGGTGCTGATGATTATTTAGTCAAACCCTTTCAACTGCGAGAATTATTAGCGAGAGTCCGCGCTTTATTGCGTCGTTCTCCCAATTTTGAAGCTAGTAATAGCAGTAAATTAAAATGTGCTGATTTAGAACTCGATAGCGAAAATCAAGTGGCCTATCGTCACGGTCGCACGATCAGTTTATCAGCAAAAGAAATACAATTGTTAACTTTATTTATGACCCATCCAGGGCAACTTCTCACCCATGAACAAATTTATCAGCATCTCTGGTCAGAAGG
Organism: Microcystis sp. BLCC-F209; assembly: GCF_041928595.1. NCBI lineage: Bacteria > Bacillati > Cyanobacteriota > Cyanophyceae > Chroococcales > Microcystaceae > Microcystis > Microcystis sp. BLCC-F209. Next base: position 2,639 of record NZ_JBHFLL010000268.1, on the reverse strand, counting down.
AGAGCAACCTAATAGTAATGTGGTTCCTGCCCTGATGCGCTTACTGCGTCGTAAAATCGAAGCGCCTGGAGAAACACCTCTAATTAATACTGTCTATGGGAAGGGCTACCGTTTCGGGGAAAATTAGGGAATGCTGAAGGATAATGAGAATAAGTAGCTGGTTATAATTAAATTAAAAATGGATTTTAGGTTCGATCCCCCCTGCCCCCCTTGATAAGGGGGGATTAAGGGGGTATCCCCCCTTAATAAGGGGGCATCTGATAATTTTTAACGCCTACCTACTTAGCAACTGATTACTGATTACTGATATATGTTATCCTGCCTACAAATTGAAAATTTTACCCTCATCGATCGCTTAGAATTAACTTTCGGCAGCGGATTAAATGTACTGACCGGTGAGACGGGGGCAGGAAAATCGATTATATTAGATGCGATCGATATTGTTCTCGGTGGTAAAGTCAATCATCGCGTCATCCGTCAGGGAAGCCAACAATCAACCCTAGAAGCGACTTTTTCTCTGACTCCAGAATTAATTGCTTGGCTAGAAAGTCAGGAAATTGACCCATTAGAGGATAATAGTCTGACCATCAGCCGGGAATTAGTGATTACTAATAATTCCTTGCGTTCTCGCTCTCGGATTAACGGAGTCGTCGCTAATCGCCAACAAATGGCGCAAATAAGAGATTTTTTGGTAGAAATCACCGCTCAAGGTCAAACAGTTCAGTTAATGGACGCTAATCGACAGAGGGAATTATTAGATCTCTACGGGGGTGAATCCCTGCTGCTGCAGCGGGAAAAAGTAGCCACAGCCTACGCTAACTGGCAAGAAAGCAAGAATATTTTCAATAATAGATTGCAATCGGAACAAAATCGCCTACAGAGATTAGATTTATTAGAATATCAACTAAAAGAACTAGAATCAGCTAATTTAACTGACGCTAACGAGTTGGAACAGTTAGAACAGGAAAGAAACCGACTCTCCCACGGTGTCGATTTACAAAATTCCAGCTATCAAGTCTATCAACTACTCTACCAAAATGATCGCGATCAACCCGCCGTCGCTGATTTGTTAGGAAAAGCTGAAAATATCTTGACAAATATGATGGTTTATGATAGCAGTTTAGAGCCAATTTTAGAGATGGTGCGATCGGCATTAAATCAGGTGGTGGAAGCGGGACAGGAAATCAACGTTTATGGGGATAGTCTAGAGGCAGATCCGGAGAGATTGAACGAGATAGAAGAGAGAATTGTCCAACTTAAGCGCATTTGTCGCAAATATGGCCCAAGTTTAGCCGAAGCGATCGATTATTATCAGAAATTACAGCAGGAATTAGCGGAGTTGACGGGAGAAGGACAATCGATTGAGGAATTAGAAAAAATTTGTCAGCAACAGGAAAAAATCTATCAAGAAACTAGCACCCAGTTGACCTTTTTGCGACAAGAAACCGCTAGTCAACTAGAAAAACAATTGGTACAGGAATTAAAACCTTTAGCCATGGAAAAGGTGATTTTTGTCTGTCGGATTGACCCGGGTAATCCTAGCAGTCTGGGAGTCGATCAAGTGGTATTTTATTTTAGTCCCAATCCGGGGGAAAAAATCCAACCTTTATCCAGTACCGCTTCCGGAGGAGAAATGAGTCGTTTTCTCCTAGCGTTAAAGTCCTGTTTTTCCCAATCCCAATCGGCAGCAGCCACCCTAATTTTTGACGAAATTGATGCGGGAGTATCGGGAAAAGTTGCTCAAGCAATTGCCGATAAATTAGATCAATTAGGTCAACAATATCAAGTTTTGTGCGTTACTCATCAACCCTTAGTGGCTGCTTTAGCTGATCACCATTTTCGAGTTTATAAACAAATGATTGCCGAAGATAATTCCACTAATCTCTCGGAAATTCGCACGGTTGTCCGGGTTACTTCTCTCGATAATCGTCAGACGAGAAGGGAAGAATTGGCACAATTAACGGGAGGAAATTCGGCAGCGGATGCCCTCGCTTTTGCCGAGTCTTTATTGGAGAAAGCTGCTGCTAAAAAACCGCAGGATTTAACCTTGAAATTGACTGATTAACCAACGTCCCACCTGACTTTGATCTCTGGTGCGTGCCTGTTGTAAAGCTGACTCTAAAACCGAGAGTTTTAAATTAGGTAAAACCTTTGATATATCAATTCTTTTGCTCCCTCGATCAATTATTTCAAAAGCAAATATTTGGGGATAATCGACGTTAACACTCCAGTATTCACTAACTCCTAATTCTTCGTAGAGTAAGCGTTTATTACCTAAGTCATCATTAAGGGTAGATTTTGAGATTTCAATGACTAAATCTGGTGGAGGATACTGATTTAAATCAATAATCGAAGTACCGTAGGGAATCAGATTAGCTTTGTCTGCAAAATAATAAGATATATCCGGTTGAACTTCTCGATAACCAGACCTGCGAAAACTGCAATTATCTTTGGCATTAAAGGGCAGATTTTTTAGGGTAGCATAGAGACTAACAGCGAAGATAAAAATAGCATGATCGCTGGCATGATCGTTACCAATAGGAGTTATTTCTAATCGATAATAGCCATTGTAATAATAACTTTTTCCTTGATTCTCTGGGAAATTTTTAATCGCTGCTAAGTATTCTTCCCAACTACCT
>NZ_JBHFLL010000267.1:0-12471 GCF_041928595.1 Microcystis sp. BLCC-F209 | reverse complement strand
AGACAGAACAGTATCAAGCTTTACCCGCTAAAGTTTCCCAACAAGTTTTAAGAGGATTAGACAAAAACTGGCAATCATTTTTTTGCCGCTTCATCGGAGTTTAAAAGTCACCCCGATAAATTTCTAGGAAAACCCAAAATTCCTGGCTATAAAGAGCCAAAAAAAGGAAGAAATCTCTTAGTTTACACGATTCAAGCTATAAGCAAAGTAGGTATTAGGCAAGGGTTAGTCAAACTATCAGGTACTTCAATTGCCTTGCCGACGAGAGTAGCAGAGCGCATAGCAGAAGTCAGAATAGTTCCTAAATGTGATTGTTATGTAATCGAGGTAATTTATGAGAAAACCGAACAGTTCTTAGCTCCTAATGAAAAGATAGCTGCGATAGATTTAGGCATAGATAATTTGATGGCTGTAACTTCAAATTAACCAGATTTTATCCCTTTGTTGATTAATGGCAGACCGTTAAAAAGCCTGAATCAATTTTATAACCAACGTCGAGCTAAGTTACAATCTCTGTTAAAAGGCAATCGTCAGAGTTCCCAGAGGATTCGCCGTTTAACCCGTTGCCGTAATCAGAAGATAGATAATTATCTTCACCGAGCTAGTCGTTATTTAGTCAATCTCTTAGTTGAGCAAGAGATAACAACTTTAGTAATTGGGAAAAATGACGGTTGGAAACAAGAAGTAAACTTAGGAAAAGTCAACAATCAAAAATTTGGAACCATCCCTCATGCTCGATTAATTGAGATGATTATTTATAAATGTCAATTAGAAGGAATCTCTGTGATTCTTCAAGAAGAATCCTATACTTCCGTTGCTAATTTTTTGAATGACGATCCTCTCCCTGTTTATGGACAGATAACTGAAAAGCCAGTGTTTTCAGGAAAAAGAATTAAGCGAGGGTTACATCGTACAGATAAGGGGATTCTGGTTCAATCTGATGTCATGGGTTCCTACAATATTTTACGAAAAGCATTCCCAAATGTGTTTAACCGCTATGGGATAGAGAGGTGCGTAGTTCACCCAAGGAGAATCAATCTCTCGAAGTAAAAGTGAAGGGAATTTCTGAAATGGAATTCAGTCTGTCTATATTTGACTATACTTTTACTAACTATATTTAATTGTGGTGTCTGGAGTAAGTCTCATGCTCAAATATCTGCCTGTTAAATTCCTGCGTTTTTTAGCGATTAGCTGTCTTGTCACGTTAATTTCTCTAGGATTTGACCGTTTACACCCCGTTAAAGCTAATCCCACCCTCATAGCTCAAAATGCTTGGGCCGGGGCCTCCTTCCCCGTGGAAAACTTTCAAACCTATACCTCCGGTTTCGGTTATCGTTTCTCTCCCATCGATGGTAGTCAACAATTTCATGCCGGGTTAGATCTGGCCGCACCCTTGGGCAGTTATATTCGCAATTGGTGGACCGGCAGAATCGTCGAATTATCCGATCATACAGGCTGTGGGACGATGATTAAGATGCAATCGGGTCAATGGACACATATTTATTGTCATCTCATGGGTTCGGTTCAATCCGACAGCCGCGGTACTTTTTTGATTGACAGGTCAGGAGGAATCGTCCTTACTCTCGGTCAGGATATACCGGCAGGGGCCCGCATGGCTAGAGTGGGAATGACAGGACGCACCACCGGACCACACCTGCACTGGGGACTGATGTACGGCAATCAATACGTTGACCCCGCTTTGGTTTTAAATGCTATGTACGGTTCTAATCCTTCCGGTAATACTTAAGAGGAAGGGGGAATTAGAGAATCTGCGATCGCATTCTGTTGAGAAAAAACATAGCTGCCCAGATTTAGTGAATAACGAGGGACACTGCTAAAATTAAGCTGATCGATTCAGGTATATCCAGATAAAATGCGAATATTAACCCTTGTACCGGGAGGAATTAGCAATCAACTGCTGTTTTTTCCCACTCTAGAAACCCTCCAGCAAACTTACCCCCAAGGTACCATCGATGTTTTGGTCGAACCTAGGGCAAAGGCTGCCTATCGTCTCTGTCCGCAGGTTAGGGAAGTGCTTTTATTTGACTATCGAGATCAGTACGGATTAGCGGATTATTTAAATATTTTGGGAGTAATTCGGGACCGGGAGTACGAAATCGCCATTAGTCTCACCAATCGTCCTGCTATCAATCTTTTACTCTGGTTAAATGGTGTTCCTAACCGTATAGGCTATGAAAATAATGGCAGCTGGTTCTTATCGCAACAAGTACCCCAGCCAACGGAAGGCTATCTAGGGGATAATTATCACGCACTGGTCAAAGGGTTAAAGATTGCCGCACCCTGTCCACCTTTAAAACTAACCTTGAATCGCGATGATATCGATTGGGCCGAAATGGAGCAGCAACGCCTCAATATCAAGGATAGCGGCTATATTCTCCTCTATGCCGGCGGTAGCGATCTCAGCATCAGCCAAGGACTGGAAACGCTTTATCCCCTAGAGAGTTGGCTAGAAATTATCCAAGGTATTCGCCATCAACAACCGGATTTGCCAATTGTCGCGATCCAGGGAGAATTGGATGAAGCTTGGGTTTTAGCCCTCAAAGCCATGGATAATAACTTAAAAGTGTCGAGAACGGGCGATATCGGTAAAATGGCGGCTATGATCGCCGGTGCTAATTTATTATTAGCTACCGAAAGTGTCCCTTTACAGTTAGCCGTGGCCGTGGGAACCTATACCCTCTCTCTGCTGGTTCCTTCGTTGTCTAAGAGAGTTTTACCGAGTGGGGGAGAGCTACATCGATATATTGAGGCTAATACGGGAAAAGTCGCCGATATTACTCCCGAAACTGTCCTGAAAAAGATTTGGGGCCGGTAAATAATCGGGTTTCGATCGCTTTTCTCTGGGATCGAAACCCGAAAAAAATCAGCATCAAAGCTCAATTTTGCGATTGAGATAACTGACTTTTCAAGGATTCTAGGGAGGCCCAACGACCATCGATGGCAGTCTTTTCCGGAAGGAGAAAATCGGGGGGTTGACAATTGGCTCCGCAGAGTTGACGGGGAGGTAAAGTTAGACATAACTGCTCGTATAACCACATTTGCGGGTCAAAATCCCCGTTAGGATCGAGGGTTTCCGAGAGGTCTTCGTAGGCTATTTCTCGCTCTAGAGGATAGGAGCTATCGTAGTCTTTATTTTTGTCTAGCCAGATTAATTCGGAAGTGTTTAATTGCAGACGATGATTATATTGTTGTAAACAGCGATCGCAGGTTAAGGTGACGATGGTTTCTGCTTTCACCGATACTTCCAAAAAATTCCCCCCATGTCTAACCAGCAAGGTTCCCCGCACCGGTGTCAAGGTTTCTAGACCGGGGATAAAATTATCGATGATGATCACTCTTTGTCGATCAGGAGATTTGAGGAGGTGGGGGATAAAAATAGTTTCCATAGATAACTCCTGTATCATTTATCGGTTATCGGGTGTCAACTGCGTTAGCGAGTAACGCCATCATAATTGCTCGGTGACAATCTTTCCTTTATTAGTTTATCGCAGCCCCGACCTCTAGAGACATAGACCGGTTCTAGGTTGTGGGAAGTGAGGTGTATTTTCAGTGAACAGTGAACAGTAAACAGTAATCAGTGAACTGAAAACTCACATCTGATAACTGATAACTGATAACTGATAACTGACTCCTGGATTTGACAGGCTGTCTGTTGATCGATCGAGAAAGTTTCCTCAGAATTGGGAGTATATGCACAAAGATACTCCTATGTCAACGGTTTTGAAAAATTTTCTTCCTCGCCTCGGTGGATTGGTTATGGTTGCACTGCTCTGCTCGCTTGTGCTGGGGGGATGGCCTCGGCAGGGAAAAGCGGCTCAATCAGTACATTTGTCCTATTGGATGCAATCAGGAATTGAACAACTAGAGGCGGGTAATTATCAGCAAGCTTTGCAGGATTTCAATCAGTCCCTCGAACAGGAAAATAACTTGGCCCTAGCCTACAGTAATCGCTGTTTAACTGAGATTTATTTACAGGATTATCTGCACGCGTGGCAGGACTGCACTCGCTCTTTACAACAGCAATCCGATAATTATCTAGCCTATTTCCATCGGGGTTTAGCTTTTTATCGTTTGGGAGATTATTCACAGGCGCTGACCGATTATAACCAGACTATCCAGCTAAAACCCACCTATTATCAAGCCTACTATAATCGGGGTTTAGTTCAGGCAGCCATGAAAAATTATCCCCTTGCCCTAGCCGATTTTAATCAATCCTTGCGTCAAATTACTAACCAACAACCCGACACTTTAGCCACTATTTATAATGATCGAGGTTTAGCTCATTTAGCCCTCCACAATTTTACCTCAGCTAAGGCGGATTTTCATCAAGCTCTCCGGTTAAATAAAAACAACGCCTCAGCCTACTATAATCTAGCTTGTACCGCTCACCAATTAGGTGAATACGAACGCTCAATCGCCGATTTAAATCGAGCGATTGCCATCGATCCTTTTTATGCCGATGCCTATATTAGAAGGGGATTACTGCGGCATCAATTGGGTTATTATCAATCGGCTTTAGCGGATTTAAATCAAGGAGCAAATCACCTCTATCACCAGGGATTGCACCAAAATTATCAGCAAATCCTCGCCCTCATCGAGCAGATTCACCAACAGTTACTTTCCTTACCATCTCCCATTGTTTAAAAGAGTGATCAATATTATAAAGGAAAGCGCTTCATGGCTGTGACGGCGAGACGGGCATTATCTTTAAGGACTTGGGAAACCCGGGGAATTTGGGGAATTTGCCAGAGAACATCGACGGTGCGCCGTAATAATCGCACTAGATCTCCCTCATCGAGGCTAGTATTTTCGCACAATTCCGGCCAGGATGTCCCCTGGGCCCAACGGGAGGCAATCCCCATCAGTTGGGTTTCTAACCAGACGGGAATAGTGATATCGTAGCGAGATTGAGCTTGATAGAGTAAACGGCGAACTTCTCGCAGACCGGGGGAATTTTCCTCTCCTTGTCGCAAAATATCGATAACTTCTGGCACAGGCGGGTAATTGCACCAAGTATCGGGGCGAGGGGGTTCCGTAATCATGGCGCTGATGGCGGCGGCTAGTTGGCTAGGAGTCAATCGGTCCAAATCTCCGGACATCATCGCTAATCCTAACCAGAGTTCATTTTCCCCGCGAATAGTGGCCGCCGCTTCTCCGAGGGGAGTGGGCAAATAACCATCTAATGCTTGGAATTCTCGCAAAATCTCGATTAGATTCAGAAATTCTTCCCAGTAGTAGGATTTGCGCGATTGTTGTTTCTGGTATTTAATCTGGGTCTTGTGTAACTTATCGCGAGCAAGCTCTCGATCGTAGTATAATTTCATCAATCGCCCCGGATTTTTGCGTTTTTGCAGGGGATGAGCGGCAATTTGACTATTGATAATTTCAACTCTTTGTGCTTGGGTTTCCAGTTCCGCCACCGGTGGGATGCCCTGCACTTGTTGGCGGATTAAATCGGCGATCGCCTGAGTATTTTCCTCACCCTTGCGCCACCCCCCTAAAGAGACTGCTTCTAGGGAAGGGGGTATCAGTTCGCCTAATTCCGCAGGAGCGAGAAAACCTCGATCGATCTCGCTAATATCGGCATAGGCGGCTAAATACCAGCGATTATCACTGCCTAAACACACAAGGGTTCGCACTTGACCGGCTCCGTGCAGGGTATTGACAAAGATAGCGGGGACGGGGACGGGAACCTTAATATGTTTGCCCTTGAGATGGAGGATAGTTCCGACGGGAATATTCGGCAATTTTAGATGTATTTCCTGTCTTTTCTGTGCTTCTGCCTGACTAGCGAGGATTTTATACAGTCTTTCTTCTTCCCGCAGTTTTTCCCGTAGCTTTTCGTAACTGAAGACCTGCTCTCGTTCGATACCGGCTAACTCCATATCCAACTTAGCCAATTCGGTGGTTAAGGCGGTAATCTGTTGTCGTTCGGGGCTTAACTTCAAACGAGCGAGATATTCGGCGAAACTGCGCTCTAAGAGGTCTTTGGCCTCCTCTAGACTGTGTTTTTGCAGGAGATTTAACACCATGCCGTAACTGGGCGCAAAACAGCTTTGTAGGGGTTCCGGTTGAGCGGTGGCCAGAAAAGCCGCTTCTTTTGCCCCTTCAAAGGGCGTTTGTACTGTCACCACATGGCCCACCGCGTCCATTCCCCGGCGACCGGCCCGGCCGGCAATCTGGACAAATTCCGAGGGAGTCAGCATACTATGACCATCATCGGTGCGTTTGGACAGGGCCGAGATAACGGTGGTGCGGGCGGGCATATTAATCCCGGCCGAGAGGGTAGCGGTGGCAAAAACCACCTTAATTAAACCAGCTTCAAAAAGTTGTTCGACTAATTCTTTCCAGAGGGGTAAAATCCCGGCATGGTGAACACCACAGCCCCGGGTGAGGGGTTCCACTTGGTCGGCGCGCACCAATTGGGAAGCACTGGCTAGGAATTCAAACAGTTGATTTTTCGTCTCGGGGTCGGCGGTTAAGAGGCTGAGGAGTTGCTCGTCGGACTGGGGGTTATTAGCGAAAAAAGCCAGTAATTTTTGCTGTAGGGGCGGATTTTCGACGGCAAAGAAGGAAAGGGCGAGTTCTTGCAGATTGGGATTATCTTCTAGGAAGAAAATGAGTAAACGGTAGTAAATAGCTCTAGCTTCTTCTGGATTAACGAGATTGAGGTTTTTTAGCTCTCGAATCGCCTGATCGCAACCTTTGCGGCTGAAAATGACGTAAATAGCTGGGAGCATATCCTTGTCCCGCAGAGTGGTGACAATCGAGGCGATAGTGGGACAATCTTCTCGTTTTAAGCGCCTGGAGCTGCCCCGAGGGGCTTTAGGACGCAGTTTCGGGTTAACTTTGCTCTGTTTTGGGTCGAGCAGCGGGAATAATCCCTCTTTATTGACGAAATAAAAGCGCAGGGGGACGGGACGAAAATCGGAGTTAATTAGCTCGCAGCTGGAGGTCTGTTTATTGTCGCCGGATTGGGGCAGTTGCCGCACCCAGTTAATCCAGTCGGTGAGTTCCCCCGGGTTGCCGATGGTGGCGGAGAGGGCGACTAATTGGATACTAGGGGGACAGTAGATAATCGATTCTTCCCAAACGGTGCCGCGACCTCGATCGCTGATATAGTGACATTCATCGAGAACCAGGGTTTCCACGTTTTCTAGGGAAGTGCCTACCTGACCGATCGGGGTTTGGTAGAGCATATTGCGAAAAATTTCTGTAGTCATGACTACAATTAACGCTGAGGGATTGATCACCACATCGCCGGTAATTAATCCCACTTCCGCAAACAGCAGCGGGGAATCCTCATCGCCATCGGTGGGGGTACGACCGAATTTTTCTTGAAAATCCCGGAATTTTTGGTTAGAAAGAGCTTTCAGGGGAGTGGTGTAGAAAACCCGTTTGCCCCTTTGTAGGGCGCGATAGATAGCATATTCTCCGATTAAAGTTTTGCCGGAACCGGTGGGAGCGCAGACCACCACTGATTTACCAGCAGCGAGAGCGGCGATCGCCGATTGCTGGAAGTCGTCGAGTTTAAAGGGAAAAATGGTTTTGGGATCCAAAGAAGTAGGGTTGAGGGACTCTTTCACGTCAAGTCTAAGAGGAGAAATTTTTTTAATTGTGGCTATTCTGACTGGCTTTTTTTATTCTAGTCGAAAAAAGCAGACTTCTAGAAACTGGGGACAGCTTGACCTTTACCATGGTTATGATCAATGACTTTCTCTCACCACTATCTTGCCATGGCATTAAAGCAGCTGCCCAGACTAGGTAACAAATCATTTAATTATTCTAAGCTATTTAGGCAATTATTTTTACCTGCCTTTATTTTTGGGACTAGATTTTCTTTTTGGCAGTGTTTTTGCTTTGATCGTGGGGTATTTCTCCTAGACATTTTGGCGAGGGTGATTGCTTCTTTGACGGGTTACAGCCCTGGTATCTTCGGTTTACTGGAAGGAGATAAAGGTGTATATTTAACGCAAAGTTAATATAAAAACTAGGGAAATTATTTGGGGATATTTAGAAGATATAAGTCGTCAATTAGTTCAAAAAACTTTGAGCAAGTTTACCCATTGTTTACCGACAATAAGTCGTTACTTCCACAGAATTTTCCGAGTCATATAAGACAGTAATTTCCAGTAAAAATCATCGAGCAGTAGGAAAATAAATTAGTCATACTAAATCCTGTTTAAAAAGTATAGGAGAGTGGGGTGGTGGCTCTCCCAGCTTTGGTGGGTAAAATGTATTCTAAGATACATTTCTCCTAGCAAGGGGGTGGAACGAACCACAAAGACACAAAGGACACAAAGATCGATCGATCCTATGTCAATTAAACTTATCACACAGAACCTAGAAGAGTGGGGTGGTCACTGCGTGCGCGTTGCGGGGGGAAGTGAGGTGTGGGTAGAAACAATTCATAACTTGAGAGTTAATCACACTATTAAAAACAGATTTTGTGTCAAACTAATCCTATTAAAAGATTAAATAATACCCTTCGTCAACGGCTCTCCCGGTGGGTGAGAGAGAGTCTATCGTTCTCTAAAAAAATCGAGAATCACTTTGGGAATGCCCAATTAGCAAAGGTGGGAGCTATCACCACTAGAATAAAAGGCTCTCCTCGACTTTGTGTGATAATCAGTGCGGATCATTCGCAGGAGTCTTGGCACAAGGCTTTAAAGACTATGTTTCCAGAAAATTATCGGCTGTATCTCCTATTTGTGACTTTCCCTCACCTATAGGTGAGCAGCAGAAGTTATTCAAAGAGGGCGAATGCAATTCGCCCCTACAATAACATTATTGCGCCAATGGTAGGGGCGCACTGCCTGCGCCCAAAATGTCCTCTAGATATTTCGACAAAATTGAGATGCACCCAAATTATCCCTATTCTTCTTCCTTCCACACAAACACCAGAAGAGCCGAATAAAATCACTACCCACCTGAGAATCTGGGCAAAGTTTGCGGAAGTGAAAATATTTATGTGGCAGATTTGTCCGCAGCCCCGCGGCCCAGGGTTAGTCCCCAAATGACAGCCTATTTAATCGGTTATCATCTGGCAACTCAACTCTGCAAAAAAAACTGAATAAGTGGCTAAATCTGAAGGAGTTAGAAAGCTCGAACAAAATCGAGTTATACTTCATCTATATTAGAAACTTTGTAAATAAGATTATCTTATTTACACTCGTGGTCCCTAGAGGTTGTCGAACAGAAACAAATGCAGATTCAGGAAAAAATCAGCGAAATAGCCGCTCAAACAGCGAAAGCGATCGAACTTTCTCAAAATTATTTACTTTCTACCCAACACCCTCAGGGTTACTGGTGGGCAGAATTAGAATCTAATGTCACCATCACCTCAGAAGCAATTTTACTGCACAAAATCTGGAAAACTGACAAAAATCGCCCCCTAGACAAAGCTGCCACCTATCTACGTCAGCAACAGTGTCCTAACGGCGCTTGGGAGTTATTTTATGGCGATGGTGGCGATCTTAGCACCACTGTGGAAGCCTACATGGGGCTGCGACTATTGGGAATTCCCGTTAATGATCCTGCTATAGAAAAAGCTAGAGAATTTATCTTAGCTAAAGGTGGCATCAGTAAAACCCGCATTTTCACCAAAATGCACCTCGCTTTGATTGGTTGTTATGATTGGCAGGGGGTTCCCTCTATCCCTGCTTGGATTATGCTACTGCCGGAAAATTTCCCTTTTACTATCTATGAAATGTCCAGTTGGGCGCGGGGAAGTACGGTTCCTTTATTAATTGTTTTCGATAAAAAACCTGTGTATAAAATGGGTTTTAATCTCGAGGAACTCTATACAGAAGGGGTAAATAATGTCAAGTATGAGTTACCAAAAAATAACAATTGGTCAGATGTTTTTCTCTGGTTAGATGGGCTGTTTAAATGGGCAGAAAAAACTAATTTGGTTCCCTTCCGTCAAGAAAGTCTGAAAGCGGCGGAAAAATGGGTAATTGAACGACAGGAAGACACGGGGGATTGGGGGGGAATTATCCCGGCGATGTTAAATTCCCTGTTAGCTTTAAAAGCCCTAGATTATGATGTTGACGATCCGATTGTTGCCCGGGGTTTAAAAGCGGTGGATAATTTTGGTATTGAGACCGATAATACCTATTGTGTACAGCCCTGTGTGTCGCCGGTTTGGGATACGGCTTGGGTAATTCGATCGCTAATTGAATCCAGTCTAAATCCCGCTCATCCAGCTATGATTAAAGCGGGACAATGGTTAATAGATCAACAAATTCTTGATTATGGCGATTGGGCGATTAAAAATAAAATCGGAACCCCCGGTGGTTGGGCTTTTGAATTTGACAATCGCTGGTATCCCGATTTAGACGATTCGGCAGTGGTGGTGATGGCTTTAGAGTTAATTAAAATGCCCGATGAAAAGATTAAAAAAAGCGTGATGAAACGGGCAGTTAATTGGATGGCTACTATGCAGTGTAAAGCTGGTGGTTGGGGAGCTTTTGACATCGATAACGATCAAAACTGGCTTAATTCTTTGCCCTATGCCGATCTAAAAGCAATGATCGATCCTAATACGGCTGATGTTACTGCCAGAGTTCTAGAAATGTTAGGCACTTGTGATGTCAAAATGGAGGAAAATCGAGTTAAAAAAGCTTTGGATTATCTGGAAAAAGAACAGGAAGCTGATGGTAGTTGGTTTGGTCGTTGGGGTGTAAATTATATTTATGGAACCAGTGGGGCGTTATCTGCTTTGGCTTTTCTGGAACCGAATCAATATCGCCAGCAATTGCAAAAAGGAGCCAATTGGTTAAGCAGTTGTCAAAATGTTGATGGTGGTTGGGGTGAAACCTGTTTTAGTTACAATAACCCTAAATTTAAAGGACAGGGAAATAGTACCGCTTCCCAAACTGCTTGGGCATTAATCGGTTTATTAGCCGTCGGGAAAGTCACCGGTAATTATCAGCGAGAAGTGATTGAAAAGGGTGTTAACTATCTTCTTGTTACCCAAAAAGAAAATGGTACATGGGATGAAGATTACTTCACTGGTACAGGTTTTCCCTGTCATTTTTACCTGAAATATCATTTCTATCAGCAGTATTTTCCTTTACTGGCTTTGGGGCGTTATCGGGCTTTGATTTAGTCTGTTAACCTATGCGTTAAGACAGGAAATAAATTTAACTGTCTAGCGCATTTTTTATGTCTAACTAGGAAGAAATAAATCAGGAGATATATTTAAAAAATTGGCTAATTTTTGAATATAGATAGGGGTTAACTCTTGCTGCCCATCAAGAATATCATCCAGGGTTGACTTACTTTCAAAAATAGATAGCAAATCTTGCTTTTGTAGGTTTCTTTCCTCTAATATAAATTTCAACAATTCAAGTCCATAAATATCAGGTATTGGCTCTTGATTTTCCTCGTACTCATAAATTAAAGACCCTAAAAGATTTAGATATTCCCTTTCTTCTACCGTTAATTGGGGTTTGTCTAAAAGGCGATTAATAACCTCCTGCATCATTTCTAAGTCTTCCTCATTGTGAATAGGACGAGGAGGGTATTGCTTTAATAATTCTAAGTATTTATCAGTGGCAAACATAAAGATAACTCTAATTTTATGGTTTAAATAGGGGTGACTGAAGGAGATACAAAATTTTTAGTTAATAATTTATAGTTTTCATAAGTGGGTGGGTGGAATTAAATATAAGATAAACGTAGGTTGGGTTGAAGCATGAAACCCAACGCCCGCATGGGTTACGCTACCGCTAACCCATCCTACAAATAATTTTTCCTCCCTACTTATTTGGAGATTCAGAGATTTAGATCAATATTTATTGAACCACGAATCTTTTTTCCATTGGTTTTTATTATATTCAGCATGGGTTAGTATTTTTCTAATGAAAACATTTCTATGTTGAAAATCAACATAAGTTATTAGTCGATAGTTGTTGCCGCAAATGTTGAATACTATAAAATTACCCACTAAGTCAGCCGAAGAAAAATCCTGACGAATATCTTGGAAACTTTGCCATTTTGCTTGACTAACTTGCTTGTACCAATAACGTAAACCAGCCTGAGCCTCTGGATGAGTTTCCCAAAAAATTCTTAAGGTGGCTCTTGAAATAATATGCATAATTTTTTATTAATCTTTTAAGTTTTATTTTCATGACGAATAATCTCCTTGTTTGCTTGCTTGCTTGCTAGTATAGCAAACTGCGAAGCCTCTAGTCAAGTATTTTAATTTCTCTGATAAACCGCATCCACAGGGAACCCCGTAGTTTGGCTTTTTCGGCTACGATCCTTGCATAGCAATACTTTTAAGGCTTAATGGCTAATGGCTGGGAGCATCTCACTTACGCGATAAGTAATTATACTTAGCCTAAAAGCCACTCTTAATCGTGTCTTGGAACGAAATAGAGGCTTTTAAAGACTGCGTACATGGAGAATTAAAACAAGAATTACCCTCGAAAAGCCTATTTT
>NZ_JBHFLL010000266.1:0-4129 GCF_041928595.1 Microcystis sp. BLCC-F209 | reverse complement strand
ATCTAAGCCACTAAGCTGTTCGTAATTTAAATTGCTTGTTGAGACGAGGCAAGAGGCACTCTTGCAAGAGGCAACAGTAAAGGGATTGAGGGAGATTCGGCTAATCTTAAGAATAAGCACTTTAAATGCGTCTTAGCTTACTCCGTCAGACTTCTGGTGTGAGGAAACAGTGAACTGAAAACTCAAATCCGATCCCTAATAGCTGTATCCCGTCTCCCGTCTCCCGTCTCCTGTCTCGGAGTCTCCTGTCTCGACTAGGAAATTAATTTTGCACGACTACTTATTGAGATATTCCCTGACAACCACTGTCTTCTCTGCTGGTAGTTGAACGGTGAAAACGAACTCGACTTTTTTTAAATAAACTAAAATCATGACCGCTGCCTTTACCACAAAAGACACAGATAATCTCCGCTGTATTTTTATCAGCTACTAATTGGTATTTTCAAGTATGATAACCTCTTTGGAAAAACAACAAGAACGACAAGCAAAGGCGAGATTAGCGGCAAAATTGCGAGAATTAGGCATCAATCCCCAGACAATTTAGCCGGTTAAAATCTGCAAAGGGCGATCAATAACCCCTTGAGTTACAATTATCTTGATTTGACTGGACAGACTTGAATGCAACTCACTCCCGAACAATACAAAGAAAAAATGCAGCGCCGCAAGGTCATCCAAGAGGAACGTTTAGCCGAAAAAATCGCTGAAAAAGGTTTAATTATCGTTAATACTGGCGATGGTAAGGGAAAAACCACGGCAGCCCTCGGTATGGTTTTACGTTCCCTCGGTCATGGTTACAAAGTGGCGGTGGTACAATTCATCAAAGGTGCTTGGGAACCTGCCGAACAAAAGATTTTTAGTGTTTGGGGGGAACAAATCGAGTTTTATGCTATGGGGGAAGGTTTCACCTGGGAAACCCAAGATAGAGAAAGAGATATAGAGAAAGCCGAAGAAGCATGGCAAAAAGCCCTAACTTTTCTCGAAAATCCCCAATATCAATTAATTTTACTCGATGAGATCAATATCGCCCTTAAATTCGGTTATCTAGATATTCAGGAAGTTATCGCTGGTTTAGCCCGAAAACCCGCTAATTCTCACGTTATTCTCACTGGTAGAGGAGCTTTACCCGAATTAATCGAGATAGCGGATTTAGTCACGGAAATGAAGTTAATTAAACATCCCTTTCGTCAACAGGGAGTGAAAGCGCAACCCGGCATCGAATTTTAACTACTGCTTAAGCGTTGTACCGTCTCTCCCGACAATAATCGATGAGTTTCGGCGAGAAGATAAGGAATTTGATCAGCGTGGGGACTAGCGGCTAAACAGGCAGTTAAATCGAGTTTTTCCACCTCTTTTGCCTGTTGACCGGGGAACCAATGACCCCCATTCCCCAAGAGATTGTATCTGGCCTTGGCAAAGTCGAGCATATCGTAGGAGATAGCGAGATTGTGTAACCAGAGGATAGAAGGAATATTAATCTGATTGGGGGTATTTTCCCAGCTAGGTAAACCCACAGACCAAGTTTTTACCCAATTATCGCCTAAACAGTTGATCATCTCCCCTTGCAATCTCTCGATAATTGGCGGTAAAATCTCTTCGGCTCGATCGAGTAAGGGTAAAGTTTTCAGGTGTTCATCAAAATCTCTGGCTCGCGCAGCACCGATACTAAGGGTATGGACGGCCGGATGACTGAGACAGAATAGGTCATTAAAAACCATCGGACTGAGAGGAGAACAGAGAGCCACGAGCTTAGGGGGAGGATTATAGAGATGGCCGCCCTTATCGGAGGGACTAATGATAAAAACCCCCATATCGTGCTGTTTTGCCGCTTCTATGGCCGGCCAGTTATTCTGAAAAATATAGTACCAGTGCAGATTGAGGTAATCGTAACAATTTGTTGCAATAGCCTTGACAATTACATCAGTTGGTGCATGGGTGGAGAAACCGATAAAACGAACTTTTCCCTGTTGCTGTAATTTTTTCGCCTCTTGCCAACAACCGCCCTCGGCCATAGTATCATCGAGAATTTCCTCGGTGTTGATGCCATGGATGCCCAACAAATCCACATAATCTAACCGTAAAAATTGCAGGGATTGCTCAAATTTACGGCGAAATTCCCGCACATCTTGACTAGGAGAAACTTTCGTCTGCACGATAATCTTATCCCTCGGTAGTTGCGGCAAAATTTTGCCCAATTGCATCTCGGAAGTGCCGTAACCCCTAGCGGTTTCGATGTGATTAATCCCCACTTCCAGAGATTTATTAATGATTGCCTCTAAATTGCCTTGATTCTCGTCAGGAATTTGCGACATTGGCAGCTCCTGCCACTGAAATTGATAGCGCATTCCCCCACAGGAAAACACCGGCATTTGTAGATTAGTGCGACCGAAACGACGATACTGCATATATTCAGTTATCAGTTATCAGTTATCAGTTATCAGTTATCAGTTATCAGTGGGGAGACCACTTCGTGCGCGTTGCGGGGGGTTTTAGGGTTTTGGGGTTTTGGGGTATTAGTTGAAACTTCCCTATTTCCCCATTCTCCCATTCCCCATTCCCTGTTCCCTGTTCCCTAAATTTAATTGGGTACAGTGAGAATTTCCACACCGGTTTCGGTGACAGCGATGGTGTGTTCAAATTGGGCCGAAAGTTTACCATCTTTAGTAATAGCAGTCCAACCGTCTTTTAAGACAATATGTTGCCAGGTTCCCTCATTAATCATTGGTTCAATGGTGAATACCATGCCGGGGCGAATTTTTTTGCCCTTGCCACGAGTGCCGTAGTGGGGAACCTGCGGACCGGTGTGAAAAACATTACTGATACCATGACCGACAAAATCTCTAACCACCGAAAATCCTTGTCCTTCGGCATATTCTTGGATAGCTGCGCCAATATCGCCGATTCTCCCCCCCGGCTGCACTGCATCTATGCCTCTTTGCAGACATTCTCTGGTAACTTCCACTAACTTTTTGGCCAGGGGGGAGGGAGTACCGACAAAGAAAGTCTGGGAGGTATCGCCGTGATAACCTTCTAAAATCGGGGTGACATCGATGTTAATGATATCGCCGTCTTTGAGGATTTGATCGGCGCTGGGGATGCCGTGACAGATAACCTCGTTAATGCTAGTACAGATGGACTTAGGAAAGCCATGGTATCCTAGGGGCGCACTTTTGGCTCCATGGGCGCGAGTCCAACGTTCTGCCTCATCATTGATTTCTAGGGTACTTACCCCCGGTTTAACCATTTCTGCCAGATGATCTAACAGTTTAGCCGCTAATCGTCCGGCTCGTCGCATTTTGTCAATTTCCCGCGGGGAGAGTAAGGTGATGGTATCGTTGCCCATGAATTATCCGACTGTTGAGAAAGATTCTTGTTACATTTCTTATCCTAGCAAAATCGGGCAGCCTTAGGGTTTAGGGGGTTCGGTTATGGGAGCGGGGTGTGGGGTGTGGGGTGTGGGGAAGGAAACCTCTTTCATCTCTGGTGGTGAAAATTTTTTCATCGGGACTGACTTCTGACTTGTGTGCTTACCTTGACCTTGAAAGGGTTTGGTAGCGACAATTGGCAATTGGGTATCCTGGTTCGACTGCCTCTCACGCTAGAAAGCTCTATGGAGGGAACAACCTTTTTCGGGGAGTTTTGGTTCTCGACATATTTTTTTAGTCGTTCGATGGTAACACCTCCACAACTAGCCACGAAATAAGCTCCCGTCCAAAAATAAGGTTTATTGTCGAAATACTTTGCCGCTAAGTAAGGAAATTCTTTTCTAATTAACCGACTACTAACTGTTTTAAGGTTAGCGATTAGTTTGGATAAAGCGATGTCAGGTTTGTAATCGATAATCCAGTGAACGTGAAATGTGCTGTCCCATTTCGTGAGCGTTGACACAAAGATTTCTTTAAGTCGGGCTAAGATTTCATCGTTAATAGCTTTTCGCCGGTATTTAATAATGAATACGACATGAGCGGTAAGTCTATAAACAGAACAAAATTGGCTCTCCCAGCTTTGGTGGGTAAAATGTATTTTAAGATACATTTCTCAAGAGCGAGGGGGTGGAACGAACCACAAAGACACAAAGGACACAAAGATCGATCGATCCTATGTCAATTAAACTTATCACACAGAACCTAGA
>NZ_JBHFLL010000265.1:0-1925 GCF_041928595.1 Microcystis sp. BLCC-F209 | reverse complement strand
CCAAAGACGGATGACTTGGAAGGAATGAAAGGTTTCCCCCAGACGGAAAGTATTTTCTTGCACTAGGGGGGAATCACTGCGTCGCAGATAAATTACCACTTGACGCATTTGTTTTTGGGGATGACGACGATAGACGCGAATGCGATAATCGAGCATTCGGAAGGGAATTTTGGAGTCGGGGTCGGTTTGAAACTCGGTATGAAGAATTAATTCCTCTGACTGCAAAAAAATCAGAGAATCGGCACGAATGGGGTCTAATTGTAATTCCGTCGGGTCGAGGACGGTTAAGGGGAGGGGAGAACCCAATAACCAAGTGGCTAGATCATCGGAGAAGTTTTCGGCAATAAATTTACAAATATTATCAAACATCGTCAGGGATTACTTTCCGTTTCTCCTAGGATACCCTCGGTCGCCGGTGTTGACATCCTGTATTGGCCGTAACTGTTGCCGAAGAGAATCGTAGCGCGGAATAAATTATAGGCAAAATTCAATTCTAACCATAGACTTATCCCATAGATATTGGCAAATTTGTCACATCTTCCCAGAAATTTCTTGACAATTGCGAGAGGAAAGGGTATATTAGGGGCAGATATTCTGAAGTTTTATGTCCCTATCTAAAGTTATCAATCATGGGGGGCGGGAGAAGCGTAGCTTATCAAAGGCTCTGCGGAAATCCTTTTCCCTAGTCACGGCCACTGCGATCGGATGTATTAGTATTGCCACCAGTGCCACCGCAGCCGATTTTAAATTCGCTTTCGGTAGCTCTGGTACGGGGAACGGTCAGTTCAATAACCCCTTCGGTATCGCCGTCGGTAGCGGTGGTAATATCTATGTAGCCGATGCTGCCAACAACCGCATACAGGTGTTCGACTCCAATGGAGGCTTCCTGTCCACTTTCGGTAGCTCCGGTGCGGGGGACGGTCAGTTCGATTCACCCAGTGGTATCGCTGTCGGTAGCGATGGTAATATCTATGTGGCCGATACGTTCAACGATCGGGTACAGATATTCAACTCCAGTGGAGTCTTCCAGTCCACTGTCGGGGTCGGTGATTTGGGTTTCCCCTACGGCATCGCCGTCGGTAGCGGTGGTAATATCTATGTAGCCGATACGTTAAACGATCGCGTACAGGTGTTCGACTCCAGTGGAAATGTCCTGTCCACTTTCGGGGTCGGTGATTTGAGTTTACCCCAAGGTATCGCCGTCGGTAGCAGTGGTAAGATCTATGTAGCCGATACTGCCAACGATCTCGTACAGGTGTTCGACTCTAGTGGTACCTTGCTGTCCACTTTCGGTAGCCCCGGTACGGGGAACGGTGAGTTCAGTTCACCCGTTGGTGTCGCTGTCGATGGCGTTGGTAATATCTATGTGGCCGATACGAACAACAACCGCGTACAGGTGTTTAACTCCGGTGGTGTCTTCCAGTACGCTTTCGGTAGCTCCGGTACGGGGAACGGTCAGTTCAATACACCCTACGGTATCGCTGTCGGTGGCGGTGGTAACATCTATGTGGCCGATACGTTCAACAATCGCATACAGGTATTCAAAACGCCCGAACCTTCTGGTATTATCGGATTAGGCATACTAGGGGGCGGTTTAGTGGTGCGTCGCCTCGCTAAACGTGGTTAATCGGTGTGGAGTGGGGAGATGAGTTAAAATTTTCCTAATTCCCCACCCTTTGCAGTTAAAAGCTTTAATTGTGCTGCTGTCTTTGTAATTCCTCGATCGCATCGGGGGATAAATCAGTAAACTGGGCGATTTCTGGGATAGGAAAGCCAGCAGATAGCATTTTTAGGGCAATTTGTCGAGCTTTTTCTTCTTTACCCTCCTCTTTGCCTTCCTCTCTGCCTTCCTCTCTGCCTTCCTCTCTGCCTTCCTCTAAAATATCTTGATAGATGACGGATTCTCTCATAATGTCACTCCGAAG
>NZ_JBHFLL010000264.1:0-2033 GCF_041928595.1 Microcystis sp. BLCC-F209 | reverse complement strand
GTTATTTTACCTTATTGGCGCAGTTTTAGTCTATAAAGCCAATAATTCCTTTGCTTTTGCTGGTTTAAAGGGCGCACCTCCCGAAGCCTTGGCTTTAATCTTCATGGGATTATTAGTCAAAGGGGGAATCTTTGTCTCGGGGTTATGGCTACCGATGACACACTCGGAATCGGAAACCTCCGTCTCGGCGCTGATGTCGGGGGTGGTGGTAAAAGCTGGCATTTTTCCCCTCCTGCGCTGTGCTTTAATCCTAGAGGATTTAGATGTCCTAATTCGGCTTTTAGGGGTGCTAACAGCGATTTTTGGCGTATCCTACGCAGTGTTTGAAAAGGATAGCAAGCGGATGTTAGCCTTTAGCACGATCGTGCAGCTGGGTTTTATTTTGGCTGCCCCACCGGTGAGCGGTTTTTATACCCTTACCCACGGATTAGTTAAATCTTCCCTATTTCTGTTAGTGGGAGTTTTACCCAGTCGCAATTTTAAAGAATTACAGCAACAAGCGATCCCTAATTCCCTCTGGATTGCTATTGTTATCGCCAGTTTTTCCATCTCTGGATTCCCATTATTATCCGGTTTTGGGGCAAAAGCGTTAACGATGAAAAATTTATTACCTTGGCAAGAGGTAGCCATCAATTTAGCAGCCGTAGGTACAGCGATCGCCACTGCTAAATTTATCTTTTTACCCCACACAAAAGTTTCCACTGGGAGAAAGTTAACCTTGAGTGGTTGGTTAGGAATAATACTATTGTTAACTGCCTTGTTTATAGCCAATGCTGTCTATTTCGATGCCTACAATCTGGGCAATATCAGCAAAGCTTTAGGGATTATTGCTATCGGTTGGGGGTTGTATCTAGGGATATTTAAAAAGCTGTCCTTACAATTATCAACAGCTGGGGAACAATTTGATAATCTCGTCGGTATGATGGCTGTTATGTTAATGCTTTTGTTCTCTCTAATCCTAGCCCAATTAGCTCCCTCATTCCTAGCTTTTAGCTAATACTAACTATAGATCTTCACCAATTTACCAATTATTCAAGGGAGAAGCGGCAAAGCCTGAGAATTTTTTGATCAATTGGGACTCGATCGAGGATAATTAGAAAAAGTATTTTGACTCATAACCAAATCTAATCAAGAAGCCCAGTGACGATTCCCCTGCTAGAGTTGTTTGTATTCGCCACCGTTTTGTGCGGATTTTTAGGAACATTCCTGAAAAAAAACTTAATCATGAAGATTATCGCCATGGATGTCATGAGTACGGGCGTTATCGCCTACTATGTGGTGATTTCTTCCCGTGACGGTTTATTTACTCCCATCCTCGGTACAGTTAAACAGCAAAATTACGCCGATCCTGTACCCCAAGCAGTGATTTTAACAGCGATCGTCATCGGTTTTTCCATTCAGGCGTTAATGCTGGTGGGAGTGATGAAATTAGCCAAAGATAACCCCACCCTCGACAGCAGCGAGATAGAAAAAAATAACACACCATGAATACTTTAACGATCGCTTGGATAAGTTTACCCTTTTTGATCGGCTTTATCATCTATTTATTGCCGCGATTAGACAAATATCTGGCTCTCGCCGCCACTATTATCTCTCTCGCCTATTCTCTCCTTCTATTTAGCCAATCCTCCCCCATAACCCTTAACCTACTGGATAATTATGGCGTGAAACTGGTAGCCGATCAGTTAAGTGCCTATTTTATCCTCACTAATGCCCTGGTGACGATGGCAGTTATTTTTTATAACTGGGAAAGTAGCAAAACCGCCTTTTTTTACGCCCAAGCTATCATTCTCCACGGCAGCATTAATTCTGTCTTCGTCTGTGAGGATTTTATTAGCGTTTACGTTGCCCTAGAGGTAATTAGTATTGCCGCTTTTCTGATGATTGCCTATCCTCGCAGCGATCGCTCTCTCTGGGTTGCCCTGCGTTATCTGTTTATCAGCAATGTGGCGATGTTATTTTACCTTATTGGCGCAGTTTTAGTCTATAAAGCCAATAATTCCTTTGCTTTTGCTGGTTTAAAGGGCGCACCT
>NZ_JBHFLL010000263.1:0-7217 GCF_041928595.1 Microcystis sp. BLCC-F209 | reverse complement strand
TTCTAGGTTCTGTGTGATCAGTTTAACTTACAATATGATCGATCAATCTTTGTGTCCTTTGTGTCTTTGTGGTTCGTTCCACTCACTCGCCAGCAGTACTGTATCCTAGAATACATTTTACCCACCAAACCTGGGAGAGCCTATTTTTCTTCCCTTTTGACTTTTGCCTCTTGCCTTTTGCCTAAAACCCATAACTTTTGTACCTCAGCAGACTGAAAAACGCTATAGACCATTTAACTGATTAATGCTCATTCTTAATTCTCCTGACTACTGACTACTGGCTACTGACTCCTAACCCTAACAACAATTTGTGATTTTTACAAGAGGTCTAGTTTTTACCCTTATCTAACCGTAAACTTTCCCATAATACTCTTGATATTCTTTGGATAACAAAGGTTGCCACCAATCCCGATGATCGAGATACCATTGAATGGTTTTTCTTAATCCCCCCTCTACCGTTTCTTGAGGTTGCCAACCTAATTCGGTGCGAATTTTACTGGCATCAATAGCATACCGGCGATCATGTCCAGGCCGATCCTTAACAAAAGTAATTAAATTCCGAGCGGGTTTCACGGGTAAATCGGTGGCCAATTCATCCATTAACTCACATAACATCCTGACTAAATCGATATTTTTTACCTCATTATTTCCGCCAATATTATAGGTTTCTCCCGCTTTTCCTTTGTGAATAACTGTATCTAAAGCTTGACAATGATCCCGCACATATAACCAATCTCGAACATTTTGACCATCACCATAAACGGGTAAAGGTTTACCCAAAAGAATATTAATACACATCAAAGGAATTAACTTTTCAGGAAAATGATAGGAACCATAATTATTAGAGCAATTAGTAATAATTGTCGGCATTCCGTAGGTATGAAAATAAGCTCTCGCTAGATGATCACTCCCCGCTTTTGAGGCAGAATAGGGACTATTAGGAGCATAGGGAGTAGTTTCGGTAAAAGCCGGATCATCTACTCCTAAACTACCATAAACTTCATCGGTGGAAACGTGCAGAAAACGATAGTTATCGGGTTGATGATTACTTAACCAATGTTGCCGAAAACTTTCTAATAGAGTAAAAGTTCCCACCACATTAGTTTGTACAAAAGCCCCAGGTCCAAGAATCGATCGATCCACATGGGATTCGGCGGCAAAATGAGCAACCGTATCGATATTTTCACCTGCAAATAATTGATCAACCAAAGCTCGATCGCAGATATCCCCTTGCAGAAAACGAAAATTCTTTCTATCTTTCAGTGTCGCTAAATTATTCAAATTGCCCGCGTAGGTAAGAGCATCAAGAACAATGACACGATCCTCATGATAATTCTCGCACCAATGATGAACAAAATTCGAGCCGATAAATCCTGCTCCACCAGTAATTACTATGTTTCTAGCTTGATTTTCTGTCGCCATGGCCACCTCTAGCAAAAGTTCGCTACTTATTTTAGGCTTTTTTGCTTCACACTTCTTCATCAAAAGTGATCTGATCGGAACGATAATCCGGCGGTTCAACGTGAATTAAAATTCTCACAGGGCTAAATTGTTGGGTTAATCTTGCTTCTACCGCTTCCGTGATCCTGTGAGCAGTTTCCACATCTTGAGCGGAGACAACTAGGTGCATTTCTATAAATACCTGTCTTCCCACCACTCCCCGAGACGCGATCGCATGACAATTAAGCACCCCCGGCACCTCCATCACAATTTGATGAATCACTTCAGGAGCGATCGCCATTTCATCCACTAACAAAGGTAAATTCTCCATCAGGACTTTCCAACCACTGCTAAACACCAAAAAAGCGACGGGAAAGGACAAAATCACATCTAACCATTGTAATTGGGGAATATTAGCCGTATTGCCCACCCAAACCCCGACTAAACCCAATAAAACCGTAATTGTCACCCACACATCACTCATGGTATGCCTAGCATCGGCAATCAAAATCGCACTACCGACACGCTGCCCCACGGATCTCTCATAATAGGTGACAAAAATATTCACCCCTAAAACGATAATTAATAGCCATAACTCAGGACCTGCAATCTCGACAGGTTTTCCTCCTTTGATAATACGCATGATCCCCCCTTGCAAGATTTCAAAACAGGCAATCCCCAAAAAGGCGGCGATCGCCAAAGCTCCGATCGCTTCGTATTTTAGATGTCCGTAGGGATGATCTCGATCTGGATAGGGAGAGGAAAACCGCATCGCTACTAATCCCAAGACATTATTGGCACTATCGGTGACACTATGGAGAGCATCCGCTTGCAGACTTAAAGCACCAATCCTCAAACCCACCCCCGCTTTGATCGCCATAACCAAAATGTTCAGCAGCAGGGTGATCCAGAGAACTTTTTGGACGGTAGCCCGATTATCTTTTAAAACAGCCACAGGATTATCAGTTATCAGTTATCAGTTATCAGTTATCAGTTATCAGTTAAGTAGGGAGGCACAATTATTTGTAGGATGGGTTAGCGGTAGCGTAACATAATCGGGCGTTGGGTTTCATGCTTCAACCCAACCTACGTTCATCTTATATTTAATTCTACCCACCCACTTATCAGTGGGTAAGTTATCAGTTATCAGGGAAATTTCAACTAAAACCCCAAAAACCCAACTACTTGAGGGTTGAAAAAGGGCAAAAATAAGGATTAAATTGCCTAAAGTCGGTAAATAGACCATTTAATTGATTATTATTCATTTTTAATTCTCCTGACTCCTGACGACCGGCTACTGACTCCTGACCCTAACAACAATTTTTGATTTTTGCAAGAGGTCTGGTCATCAACAATTGATCAACTCCCGAAATAATAGACTACCATCGGTCAAATTGAGCAGCGGATCGGCGGCCCGCTCGGGATGGGGCATCATTCCTAGCACATTTCCTGCTTTATTGGTAATTCCTGCAATATTATTTAACGATCCGTTGGGATTTCCTGACTCATCAACCTCTCCTGTGGGAGTACAGTAACGAAAGAGAATTTGACCGTTATCCTCCAGAGATTTTAACGTATCTTCTGCGGCATAATAACGCCCTTCCCCGTGGGCAATGGGCAAATTAAGCACCTGTTGCGTTTGATAACCTCGCGTCCAGACAGATTGATTGTTTTCCACTTTTACTGGCACTCGATCGCAGATAAAATGTAAATCCCGATTACGAATTAACGCACCAGGTAGCAGCCCAATTTCCGTTAATACCTGAAAACCGTTACAGATGCCTAAAACTAATTTACCTTTTTCGGCTTCTTCTCGGACAGTTTTCATTGCTGGTGAAAATCTAGCGATCGCACCACAGCGCAAATAATCGCCGTAACTAAATCCCCCCGGCACCACAATCACATCCACATCCCCTAGCTCCGTCTCTTGATGCCAAACATAGCGGGTGGGTTGCTGAAAAATCCCCTCCGTCACCGTTGCCACATCTCGATCGCAATTCGATCCGGGGAAAACAATAATCCCAAACTTCATAATTTTTAACTTGGTTAATTCATTGTGCAGAAAGCTCTCATCAGATGGGTGTTGGGGTATTGGGGTATTGGGTGAATTTCCCCATTTCCCCATTTCCCTATCCCCTAATCTCTATCCCCTATCTACTGACAATGCAAATCAAAGCGATAATTTTCAATCACAGGATTAGCCAATAGTTGATCGCACATTTGATCCAATTGTGCGCGGGCGCTGGTTTCATCCGCTGCTGTCACAGTAAGCTCAATATACTTACCAATTCGCACCCCAGCCACAGTATCATAACCTAATTGCTTTAATCCCGACTCTACCGCCGTACCCGCCGGATCGAGAACCGAAGGGCGCAGGGTAACATAAATACAGCACTGATAATTTTTTGGCATAGAATTAAATTTGATCGCTGACCTTTTTGATATGAAATCCCAACGCACCCGATCGCAAGAGCGCATTATCCACTTACTCAAAACCTTAAATCGGGCAGTATCCGCTCAGGAATTGTTTGTGGAACTCCGTCAGCGTGACCAAAATATGGGGTTAGCCACTGTTTACCGCGCCCTAGAATCCCTAAAGCTACAGGGTGCGGTGCAGGTGAGAACCCTAGCCACAGGAGAATCCCTCTACAGTTCCGTTCAGCAGGACCAACACCATCTTACCTGTATTCATTGCGGCCGGTCTATCGTCTTTAATGAGTGTCCCGTTCATGAATTGGAAGAAAAACTCGAAAAATCCCACCAATTCAAGGTTTATTACCATACTCTCGAATTTTTTGGACTTTGCGATCGCTGTCACCCCAGTTAAGTAAGCTGTACTACATTTAAACTGCCTATCGGGTAAATTTAGTACAAACGCTCGGACTGGCAACTCCAGCCCTGCCAACTCCGGTAAAGTCCTACAGGGATTAAACTGTTGTTTGTCCTTGGGCTGTTTTCAGGGGGATTAACTCCGGTTGACTGTAGTGATGATGACTGTTGAGGGGGGATAACAAGGGAAAAAAGGGCTGATGTAAACTGATTAATTGGGCTAGGGTTTTCTTGAGATGGGGACGGGGAACGATCGCATCGACAAACCCGTGTTTTAACAAGTATTCCGATGTCTGGAAACCTTCTGGCAATTTCTCGCGCAAAGTCTGTTCAATTACCCGTTTACCGGCAAAACCGATGGTAGCCTTCGGTTCAGCGATAATAATATCTCCCAACATGGCAAAACTGGCCGTGACTCCCCCCGTGGTGGGATTAGTCAAGACGGGAATATAGAGTAATTTTGCTTCCCGATGCCGGTTAAGAGCGCCAGAAATCTTGGCCATCTGCATTAAACTTAACATTCCTTCCTGCATTCTCGCCCCGCCAGAAGCGCAGATAATCACCAGGGGTAAACTTTCATCGGTAGCTCGTTCCGTCAAACGACAGAGTTTTTCTCCCACCACCGATCCCATGCTACCCCCCATAAAACGGAAGTCCATCACCCCTAAAGCTAAGGGTAAACCGTCGATTGTCCCCGTTCCCGTTCGCACAGCATCCGTCAGACCCGTTTTTTCTTGGGTTTCTCGCAGGCGATCGCTATAACTTTTCCGATCGCGAAATTTGAGCGGATCCGTCGGTCGAATCTGTTCATCGAGGCAAGTCCAAGTATTAGCATCCACTAACTGGCGAATTCTTTCTTCACTTTCCACCCGATTATGATGACCGCAATCGAGACAAACCAGTTGATTAGCTAATAAATCCTTCGTATAGGCCAAAACGCCGCAATTTGGACATTTTGTCCACAAACCATCGGCTATTTCTCGTTCCTGTTGTTGTTGAACCTTGGGTTCTGTTTTTTGGCGATTTGCAAACCAATCAAATAGAGACATAGTTTAAAATAAAGACAATTTATCGACTTTCCTCTAGAGGACTTAATAACAAAAGTGCTGTCCAGCGATCTTGGGGACGCACTTGTAGGGCGGACTGATGCCCCTGGCCGCAATAAATACCAAGGCCAATAGCGATAACGCAACTGGGGATGTGGTGAGCTTTGAGCATTTCCTGTAGCCAATCGGCTTACCCTAGACTGGGGGTTGTTCTAATCGTGATCCAAGACACGGAAGACTATTGTATCAAGATTTAATTACAAGATAGCTTTTTTACAACAAAGGGAAAAAAATGCTTTGATAGGCTGAGATGATCTTATCACTCCAAAAGACACTCATCAGAGCGCCGAGGGCAAGAAATGGCCCGAAGGGTATAGCTTGTTTTTTGGCCATTTTACCGAGAAAAATGCCCGTCATACCGATCGCCGCCCCGATAGCACAGGCCAGAAAAGCGGTGACTATTAATGCTTGCCATCCTAACCAAGCACCGATCATGGCCGCTAATTTGGCATCTCCTCCCCCCATGGCCTGCTGTCCGAGGGCAAAACTCCCCCCCCACTGGATCAGATCAAATAACCAGACTCCTAAAACCGCACTAGCGATCGCTGAAAAGAGATAGATAACAGTTTGATTATTTTGCCAACCTAGGAAAGTCTGGAAAACTATCCCTAAAACTAATCCCGATTGGGTGAGGGAGTTGGGAAGCGTCATCGTGTCAAAATCGATCAAAGCTAAGGCTAATAACCAACTTAGCAGAATCCAATGGCCGAGGGTCTGCCAAGAAAAGCTAAAATCTCCTAAAACCAGACAAAATAACAAACCGGTCAAAGCTTCGACGGCTGGATAACGCACAGAAATCGGGGTTTTACAGCACCGACAGCGACCCCCTAGCCATAACCAGCCGAAAACGGGTATATTCTCGCTTTTACCTAACCTATGGTGACATTTCGGACAGTGGGAAGGAGGATAAACTAGAGACATCCCTTTAGGTAATCTATAGATGACCACGTTTAAAAAACTGCCCACCGAGGCACCAAAAGTGAAGACAAAGGCAAAAGTAACTAGATGAAAGAGGGTTTCCATCCTTAAACTGGCAGATAATTAATTAGTTTGTCATCGTCCATTATAGGGGATAAAGATGCCCCTGTCTCCCCTCTTAAGCATCCAGTAATAATACTTCAGTCTCATCCCTAAAGGTGAATTCTCTTCTGGGCTTTTTTAGTGGATAATTAGCGGATATCACCCTAGATAATGGGGGTAAAACCCCACTATCAGCCTCAAGGATAAACTGACAAAATTAAATCATCCCAGTCAACGAGGACAAATTAATGAAACCGATTGTTGAATCTTTTTACAACTGGTACAGCAGCAAAATCACCCACCCTAAATATCGTTGGATTATCATTCTGGGAACTATGGTTTATCTTTTTAGCCCCCTCGATATTTCTCCTGACATTTTCCCGATTATTGGTTGGATCGATGATGGTATTGTCCTCACCCTTTTAACTACGGAATTATCGCGATTAGTTCTTGATTATCGCACTCGCCGTCCAGGGAGAGTAAATAATCAAACTGAGGTTTCTTCCCCCACCAATACCGTTGATACCGATGCTGTGGAATTCTGAATTCAGGAGATTGCTTTTATTTATTCTCCCCATCTCCCCTCTCCCTGCTCCAGCACTCCCATCTCCCCCCGCAACGCGCAGGAAGTGGTCTCCCCCACTACCCCACTTCCCCATCTCCCCACTCCCTAATTCATAAGGCTCTTCGGTTTTTGTTATGCAATGGACGGGATTATAAGGAATGAAACCCTTATAGAGACAGACATTGCTGCTATTTTTGTCAACTGTTTTCGCTCTAGAGAGAACTAATCAATTAAATCTCTTGCCAGATAAGGATTGA
>NZ_JBHFLL010000262.1:0-28900 GCF_041928595.1 Microcystis sp. BLCC-F209 | reverse complement strand
GGTGGTCGAGGGAATCAACAATAAACTTAAACTAATAAAACGGAGAGCCTATGGCTTGAGAAACTTTCGGAATTTTTGGGTTAGAAGTATGTTGTCTTGGCATCTTGTCTGTTGATTTAGCATAAAGAGTAACGAAGAGCCGGAAAAAGTGCCTAAATTTTGCCACCAGCTGGCACTTTTTGAGGACAAAAAAGCCTAAAAGTCTTATCCCACAAGGTTTTTAGCTCTATTCAGCCATCCCTATTTATTGGTGTACTTGCAAATGAAGGACATAATGACCTAAAATCAGGTTATCTGACCATAATTCGTACTCTAGACGCAAATATTCGGGGAAATTATTCCCCTCTAATTTGAGACTACGGGTATAGTTGCGGACGCGAAAAGCGTAACCCGGTTGAGAACTTTCGGCATTTAACCAGAAGCGACTGACACCAAAAACCCCTTGCTCCCAAAAATGACGATAGGCGAATCTTCCCTGGCCCTGCATGGTCATAATTACCCGATTAGCCGAAATTTCTAGCCAAATTAATTTATTTTGATTATTTTTGGGTTTAAGTGTCTCTATTTCGGCGAGAGCCACCGGGGGTTGATTGAGGAGAAGATGAAACCGGTGGCGATCCTTTTGGTAGAGGGTAGCGGCAGTGTCTAAAGTGGAGAGGATGGGTAGATCTGTCGAGAGCAGACAGAAGGAAACGGGACGGCGGTGATGGGCAAGCATAGACTAGACTTAATGGTGTCCTTATCTCCACAATAGTGGATTCTCCGCCCATCGCTACCAGCGCCGGAAATTTTTTTGAGAAAAAATCCAGAAAACACTTGCATTATTGAGGGACTTATGATTATAATTATTAATTGTGAGTAGCCTTCCTCGGTAGCTCAGTGGTAGAGCGGTCGGCTGTTAACCGATTGGTCGTAGGTTCGAATCCCACCCGGGGAGTTAATCAAAAATAGAAGCGGCAATAGTTTTTTATTGCTGCTTTTTGCTCTGACTAGAGAATTTCTGCGATCGCATTTTCTGGACCGACGAGAGAAATGTAGGGATTTTGAAAATATTTGCTGGCTACCGATCGCGCTTGTTCGGGAGTAATCTGATTAATAGAATCCAGGAAAGTGCGATCGAATTCAATCCCCAAACCTAAGCTTTCATACCAACCGTATAATTGAGCGATTTCGGCGTTAGTTTGTTTACCGAGAGCATATTGACCCAATAACTTATTTTTAGCTGACTGTAACTCCTCCTCACTCAAAGTTACTTTATATAACCTTTCTGCTTCCTGACGCAATCCCGACAGGGCCATGGCTGTGTTTTGGGGTGCAGTTCCCATATAAATGACAAATTGGGAAGAATCGAGACGGGTGGGATAAAAAGCGGAAACATCGTAGGCTAATCCCCGTTTTTCTCGCAATTCCACGAATAGACGACTAGATAACCCATTCCCCAGATAGGTACTCAATAATTTTAAAACCGCATAATCATCCTCTTGTACAGAAGAGCCGGGGTATCCTAACATAACGATCGCCTGTTGACTAGCTTGGATGGTAGTTAAACAGGTGGGCTGAAAATCAAAAGCGGCTGGGGGTAAACTAGATAAAGGAAGATCGGGAATTGACCAACTGCCAAAAATTTCCGTCACTGCTTTTACTGCTTGCTCTAGGGTAATACGGCCAGAAAGACTAATCACTAGGTTATCGGGACGGAAAAAGCGACTATGATAGGCCAGCAGCTCCTCCCGTTGCAATTGCGAAACCGTTGCCTCCGTACCCAATAAAGACATACCATAGGGATGATCGGGGTACATAGCGGCGCGCAATTGATTAAAAGCCACATTAAAAGGCTGTTCCAATTGAGAGCGAATGCTTTGACGGGTGAGATTTTTCTCTAATTCGATTTCTGGGGGGGGAAAACTGGGAAAACGAATAATTTCCGCCGCTAGACGCAATATATCTAAAAAATCCTTTGTAACAGTCTTTAAACTAACCACAAAATAATCCGTCCCCGTGTCCGCACTTAAACCGGCCCCCGTGGACTCAATGCGATCAGCAATTTCTAGGGAAGATAACTTTTCTGTACCTTTGGTGAGCAGCACGGCTAAAAGACGAAATAAACCCGCTTTTTCGGTTTTTTCCCACCGAGTACCCGCATTTTTGAGAAAAATCCTCCCTGCAACTAACTCCACGGCCGTATTTTCCACCACTAAAAGGGTGATGCCATTTTCTAAGGTTAAGCGGTGAATGGGGGAAGCGGACATCTTTTATTCACAGGGTTGCATTATTGTAATAGCATATCGCTCCGGGGAGAGATACTGACGAGCCAGACGCTGGAGATCTGACGGTTGCAAACTTTGGATAACTTGGGGATAGATCGTGGCTAGATCGGCAGCTCTCAGGGTTTGATAATATCCATAGAGTCCCGCTAATTGGCCCGGGGTTTCTGTGGAGAAAATATAATCGTTAGCTAATAACTGTTGAGTGCGGTGTAATTCTGCGGGGGTGACGGGATGATCGTGCAGATGTTGGAGATGTTCACAGATAATACCTTCAATTGTCTCAGTTTGTGGGCTAGATAGCCAAGCGCCGATGGTAAAGAGACTGGAATCCCGTTGCAGGGAAAAATTACTGTTAATATCGAGGACGATTTGCGCTTCTTCCCGCAGCTGTCGCACTAACCGCGAACAGCGTCCTCCGGCAAGAATTACCGATAGCAAGTCTAATCCAAAGGCATCTTCTAGGCGATCGCATCCTGGTCCAGTCCATCCCATCAAGAGACGAGAATGTTCTAGGTGGGGTAAATGTACTTGGGAACGACGAATTTCGATCAGGGGGGGTTCGGCAGCCACCAGATGGGGAGGGGATTCCGAGGGGACGGGAAATTCCCGAAAAGATTGCCGGATAATTTCTAAAGCTGGTTGGGGTTCAATTCCCCCGATAATCGCCACACACATATTTTCTGGTTGATAATAGGTGCGATGGAAACAGCGCATTTGATTGGGGGTTAATTGCTCTAAACAGGGTTGATCCCCTAGAATAGAGCGTCCGTAGGGATGGTTTTGATAGATACTTCCGCAGAGGGTTTGGTAGGCAATCCAATCGGGATCATCATAACAGGCCCGTAATTCTTCTAGAACTACATCTTTTTCCCGATAGAATTCCTCATCGTCAATCTCAGCATGGAGGAGAATTTCGGCCAGATGGGGTAGGGTATGTTCAATTTGATCCACACTGGTGGTGAGATAGAAGTGTGCGTAATCGTGACTGGTGGCAGCGTTGGTCATTCCGCCACAATTTTCGATTAAATAGTCAAAGAGTCCGGGGGGGAGTTTTTTTGTCCCCTTAAAGATCATGTGTTCGAGAAAATGGGCCATACCTAACCATGGATCAGGTTCAGCGATCGCACCTGCTTTCACCCACACATCCACCACCACCACAGGAGTCACGGGTAAATACTGATGAATTACGGTTAAGCCGTGATCTAATTGCCATACCTGAGCGGGAAAAGAACTCGTTTGACACTGCGCTATCGACTTGATCAATGTCCGTTAACCAGATTTTTTGTTAAATTCTATACTTATGCTATCTTATCCCTTGCCTGCTCAACCATTACAAAAATTTTGTCATGATTTCTAGACAATTTCCCCAAATATCAGCCTTATCGGTGATCAGTGACTCGGTGATCAGATCTGAGTTTTCGGTTCACTGTTTACTGTTTACCTCTCCCTAATTACTGTTTACTGATAACTGAAAAACCCCCTATGACAGAAAATAGAGATAACTTCAACGAAGCTTATAATGCACTAATTGAGCGCATTGTCAATCTAACTTTAGAAGGAAAAATTAGGGCTAAATCACAGGTTTATAACCTTTTAGCCGAGGGAGTAAAAAATGGCACAGGAGAAATTTTTGAGCGTTGTTTAACCGAAAAAATCATCGTTACTCGCTCACAGTTAGAAACAAAAATTAAAGCCACTAGGGTTTTGCGGGCCATGGAAACGATCGAAAGTGAATGGGAAAAATATCAAAAAACCAATCAGCAAAATTCTCTCACTGCAGCGGCGATCGATAATCTGGTGAACATTGATCGAGAGGATCGTTTACTGACGTTAGTGAATTTAATTGATCCCAATCAAAATAATGCTTTAACCCTAGAACAATTACAACAGTTAGCCAAGCATTTACAGACAGTTGCTCAGCAGCGGGGAGAAGCGGATCTATGGCAAATTGCCACGGGGATTAATCTGGGGTTAAATACTTGGTCAAATTTATCGAATGATCTCACCAGTTGGCTCTATGAACAAAATCGCAATCTTGGTTTTACTAATGATAATGAGCGAGTGAATCCTTGGCAAATTTGGGCAAGTAAAGTTAATCCCTCCTGGTTAAAACGAGTCTTAGAAAGTTTAGCTAATCAACAAGCTTTTGATTCTCTCCCTCAGGATTTAACTTTAACCGATTGGGTAGAAACTGCTATTGTTTTTCAATATATCCAAAGAGGACTAATTAACTTTTTTGATCAGCGTATCTATAGCGAAAGATTAGGAGCCAAATTATCCATTTCTACCTTTCTCACCTTTGCTTTAATTTGGTCACTGTTAACGAATAGTTTCGAGCAAGTTAGTAAAAATTCCCTCTATAGTCGGGGCTGTTTTCAGATGGCTTTACAAATTCTGAGAACCTTTGCTCAACGGGATTATTTTCCTTTATACGGGGGAATTTTTGCCTCCTTTTCTGGTAGTTATCTCAAGGAGGCCTTAGATTATTTATCAATTCCTCTGCGTTATGTGGAAGGTACGGGAGAAAAGGCGAGAATTTTAACTTTAATTGCCTATTCTAATCGCATTCGTGGCGACTATCCACAGGCCAGAGAATGTCATCAACAAGCTTTAGAAATTGCTCGTCAACAGCAGGATTCTGCTTGTGAAATAGCTAATTTAAACCATTTATCTCGTCTCAATGCTATCCAAAAAAACTATACAGAAGCGATTAATTTAAGTCAGAGAGCTTTAATTTTAAGTCGTCAACAGGGTAATAGTTTAGGACAGGCTAATGCTTTAGCTAATTTGGGTTATAGTCAGGTACAGGAAGCGCAACAGTTAGAGAGATATGATCCCGAAATTTATCAAAGTTTGATCGAGTATTTACAGCAGGGATTAAAGTTAGCCGAAAGTCTCCAAGATTGGCAGAGTAAATCCCTTTGTTGTAGCAGTTTAGGTTTAGCATATCTTGTCCTTGAAAGAACCGAAGAGGCGATTAATATTCTCCTGCAAGGATTGGAATCGGCCAAATACTACGGAGATCTATATCTGCAAGGGTTATTACTAACTTATTTAGGCGAAGCTTACTATCAAGACAAGAATTTTGAACAGGCAATTTATAGGGGTTCTCTAGGAATGTATTGGCTGCACGAAATCGGTGCAGCAGAATGGCGACAAGCTGCTAGTCTATTAACGGTTATTCGCGGCAAAAATATCGCCGCTTTTGAGCGGACTTTCAGTCTGGAACGTTCCTCCCTGATTAAATCTATTGGACTGGAAGGCTACCAATATATCTCAGAAATTCTCAGCAAATATCAACAGGGTAATTAGTGAATACACAGCCTAAGTTATTAATTAATCTCTCGGTACTTTTTCCCCAACCCACGGGAATCAGTACCTACATTCTTAACCTCTTACCCTACCTAAAAAATTTAGAACCAACCCTACTAACAGCTAATAGTTATCCCGACTTTAACTGTTATTCTATCCCCAAGGGTCTCGGCCCCGATCAAGGAGCGAAAGGTCATTTAAAACGCTTACTCTGGACTCAGTGGCAGTTACCGTCAATTTACCGACAATTAAACGCCAATTTACTCTTTTCTCCCCTCCCAGAAGCGCCAATAAATTCTCCCTGTCGCTTTGTCGTCATGGTCCACGATTTAATTCCCCTGCGGTTTCCCAGTCTTACTTCCCCCCTAACCCACTATTTCCGTTATTATGTGCCGCAGGTATTACAACAGGCAAAACATATCATCTGTAACTCTCAGGCAACGGCCAAAGATATCACTGAATATTATCAAATTCCCGCCGATAAAATTACTTCTATTCCCCTAGCCTACGATCATCATCACTTTCGCCCTATGGAAGATAATAAGCCAGAACATCCCTATTTTCTCTATCTCGGTCGTCCCAATCCCTATAAAAATTTACCGCGTTTAATCGCCGCTTTTGCCCAACTGCCCCCAGATTTAAGCGATTATCATCTTTGGATTGCCGGCAGCTTTGATCGCCGTTATACCCCCAATTTACAACAACAAGCGCGAGAATTGGCAGTCAGCGATCGCATTAAATTCCTCGATTATATCCCCTACGATGAGCTGCCCAAAGTGATCAGTCAAGCCACTGCTTTAGTCTTCCCCAGTCTCTGGGAAGGCTTCGGATTGCCCGTTTTAGAGGCTATGGCCTGCGGTACACCGGTCATTACCTCAAATTTGTCATCTTTGCCAGAAATCACGGCAACAGCGGCAATTTTAATCGATCCCTATCGAGTCGAGTCCCTAGCCGATGCCCTAAAAATTATCGCTCAAGATCGACAATTACACTCCAAATTAAGTAATCTAGGCAAAAAACAGGCCGATGAGTTTAGTTGGCAAAAAACTGGTCTAGCTACAGCCGCCATCTTAAATCAATATCTAGGGTATGCTTAGGGACTTGCGTGGGAATAATATGCCAATCGATCGGAGGGCGCAAGCTTTGCGCCCCTACAGTAACGGATTTTGTCCACAATGTAGGGGCGAACTGCGTTCGCCCAAAAGGTACATTATCAAAGCGCAGGTCCCTTAACTGACAGGGTTTCCCGTCCAGATGAAGTATAACCTGATCGGTCATCTTCGGAAAAAGAAAAATAATTTGACAGAT
The DNA here is from genome assembly GCF_041928595.1 of Microcystis sp. BLCC-F209. Classification (NCBI taxonomy): domain Bacteria; kingdom Bacillati; phylum Cyanobacteriota; class Cyanophyceae; order Chroococcales; family Microcystaceae; genus Microcystis; species Microcystis sp. BLCC-F209. The sequence goes on along the minus strand of NZ_JBHFLL010000262.1, from coordinate 22,013 downwards.
CGGCAGCATTTGCTGTAGGATTGATGATCGTGACCTTAATTGGAGAGATGGCCGAGCGGTTGAAGGCGCAGCACTGGAAATGCTGTTTAGGGGTAACTTTAACGAGGGTTCGAATCCCTCTCTCTCCGTTCCCAAAGCACCTCATAGGTAGTCTTGCACAATACTTCGTAACAAAAATTTACAACTCGATCATAAGCGATCGCACTCCCGTCCGTCGCTGTGCCTAGACGTTTTTAGATTATTATCATTTGCTTGAATCAATGTGCATGGTGTGTTCCACAAAATTGATCGCTGCAGCGGTAGGACCCGCATCAGGGAACGCACCCTACCAGAGCAGCGATCATACTATTCCCAAGTTAGAGTTATGCCTTCTAGGTTACATACTCTCTGAATAGTTTCTAGTTTACTCTCAGTCAATTTCCCAAATAGGTGAACTCTCATTTTATGCTTGGGATAATACTGTCCATAACTCTTTATTTGCCCGATCGCTGATTTCCAGCCTTTTGTATTTTTAACTTCAATTATTTCCGTATTAGTTAAGACATCTATTCTACCTACCTTATCAATGTAAACCTCGGTTTTTCCTCCTAATTCTCTAGCCAGTTTGTCCCGATACCAAGCCTCTGTACCCTTTACAGGAGAATTTATCTCCGGCTCAATAACTATGCCATTAACCTGATTAATAAAGTCCCGAATTGCTCCTCTTACTAATTTTTGAGCAGCATTGGGGGACTGTCTTTTCCGTTTAGCCATTACTTACTCAGTGAATAATTTAGAAATCCCATATCCAGCTAAACCAATTACTGCTCCTACTGCCGCTACGGGAGCCATTGTAACTGCAACTGCCGTCCCTCCCACTGCTAATCCCATACCTCCAACCAATGCTGATATACCGGCTCCAGCACCCGCACCAATTGCCGCTGCTCCAATTGCCGTTGCGTCTTGTTCTTCTATTGCTTTTTTGGTTCCGTAAACTGCCGTGCCGACCACTGCTCCTGCTGCTGCTACTGGAGCCATACCGACTCCTAGAGCAGTTCCTCCTACAGCCAGTCCCATACCGCCAACTACTGCCGATGCACTAGCTCCAATCGCTGTACCCACTCCCACTGAAATCATTGCTTCTTGAACTTCTTCTGGCTTATTTTTGTCCATTATTTTTGGCCTCATTAGCTTTGGGTAATTATGAAACTCTAGCATAAGGTCGAGTGCAGTGATTTGTTAGATGATCGCTTCTCGATTATTTAACCAACGCTGAAATGATTTTTGACTTTCCCCTGATGGTTGGCCAAGAATTAAGTTTTTAACACTAATGTCTTCATCTAGTTGATTCCAGTGGATTCCATTGCCACCGGCGATAAAACGATAGTCATTACGCTCCTCAGTTGAGCCATGCTGAAGACGGGGATACCATGCCAGGGGAACAGATAGGGTGCGTCCGTCAGATAAATCTACAGTAAGCGCATCATCTGTGATGGCTAATTGCTGAATAGCGAGGGTTTCAAATAGCTCAGTCGTTAAAGAAATCATGCCAGCCTGCTAACAATTGCTCTTGGTTTTCTTGCACAAGTTTTTGAATGCGGTTAATTTCAGTGCGGTTAAATCCTCGGTTACTTTGAAGGCGCACCGGCTGAAGCCAGAATTTAGCAATCTCTCGATCTCGTTCAACATGGATGTGCGGTGGCTCATTGCGATCGCCTGCATAGCAAAAGAATCGGTATGAACCAACGGTTAACAGCGTCGGCATTCAAAGGTTTTGCTCTAAATATCTCAAACATAGCTGAATGCCGGGCTGACTGTCAATCTGTGAACATTTCCCTCTAGGTCAAAGGCTGTTTAGGGTCGAGAACAATCAAATGTTAGCACTCGCACCAACGGATCTGCATCAGAAGCCGCCACATCAACAATTTGATTCTGACGGTTTCAGATCACAGAGGCCCTGTATATTTCAAAAACGACTTCGCTCCCCTCACCTAATCTACCAATGTCGCAGTAGTGCCAGGGTAAACCAAAAAATCAATGACCATGGTGTGTTCCCCAAAATCGATCGCTGCAGCGGTAGGACTCGCATCAGGGAACGCACCTACCAGATCTGCACTACGTTTTTGGAGTAGTGCCATTCTTTTGCTTGCTCCTCACGAAGACTGTCTTATTTTTTCGCTGAATCTCGAATAAGTCAATAGCCTCGAACAGGCCACTCAACTTTGCATATCCGTAGTTGCGTGGGTCAAAAGATGTCTGATTTGCTATGTGTCCGCCAATCTCTGCCAAATTCGACCAACCATCATCGTCTAGAGTGCTAGAAACAGCGCCCCTCAATAAACTGATTAATTTGGTGTCTTGCTTCAACTCTTTACCAGTTTTCTTCACACTTGCAGAAACTTTGGAAGTCTCCTCAGAATTTACTGCTTGATCAATAGTTTCTAGGTATAAAAATGTTGAACACGCATAAACAAAAGGCAATGGTGTTTTCTTCTCGCCAAATCCATAGACTTTTAAGCCATTTGTCAAAATTCGCATCACTAAAGGAGTAAAGTCACAATCGCTCGACACGATTGCAAAAGCATCCAACTGTTGTGTATACAGCAAATCCATTGCATCAATAATCATTGCAGCATCAGTAGCATTTTTGCCCTTCGTATAGTCGAACTGTTGGACGGGGCGAATAGCGTATTCGTGCAAACACTCCTCCCAAGCTTTCAGCGCAGGACTTTTCCAGTTTCCGTAAGCCTTACGAATATTGGCAACTCCATACTTTGCAATTTCAGAGACGATCGCCTCAATTTTTGATGCAGGGGCGTTGTCTGCATCAATCAGCAGTGCAATTTTTGATTCTGATTGACGCATATTGCTCCAGGTGTGCTGATCACTTTAATTTTTGAACTCGAACAGAGACTTTTCAAGTATGCCCCAACCTATAACCTAAGCCATCTAACTATTAATTATACAGAAACTTTCCGAATAACCAAAGTAGGAATATATGGAAACTTTCGACATATCACCCCGTTTTGTAGATTCCTGACAATCAGCTGAGATACAAAGAACTTTTCAGCGACCATAGCACGAATTATAATTCTTCAGGTAACTGAGCAGACTAACTAAAAGTTGCGATGGCGGAGCAAATTCTTTCTCTACTCTTGTACCTAATTCTCATTTTAACGGCTTTTTGGTTTATTAGCCCCCAAAAAAAGCCCCGTAGTCATCCCGCCTATCATCTTGCTTGTTTACTAGAAGATGCTCCTGAAAGCTCTTTAAAGGGTCAATTTTATCCCCTGGCTACTCCCTTGGCTACCCCGATCGCCTGTACTGTTCCGCAGGTGTGGCGCAGTGTATATAGGCAGTCTCTGGCAAAACCGGATGTTAACTATTGGCAATGGCGCGGTATGCCCGAAAATGAGCAGTTTTGTCGGGAATTACGGGAATTATTGCGGTTAAATCCGGCTAGAGGTTACGCTAAGGAAATTCTGGAAAGTCTGGCCTTGGGTCAAGATCCTTTTTATCATCTTTACTGGGATCTAAAAGCGATCGCTAATGGTAACTTTAACACTATCGGGACTAATAAACTAGCTGAGGGCAGATTTGCCAGGCGAGATTTGCGAACTCATCAGCAGATGCGGGGGGATTTTCGTCAATGGCATTTACAAGCTTGTCAACAGTTGGGAAAAGAGCGGGTTAAAGCGGTTTATCGGGTGTGTTATGGGTCAGATTGGTCATTAATTGCCCAAATTCTCTATCCTTCGCCCCGTTCCTTGGCCGTGATAATTATAGAGTTGCCTAATCCCGTTTGGTGGCGAGTTTTGGGGATTACTCCTTTTACCACGACTAGCCGGATTGAGAATAATTATAAAACTCTCTTGTGTTATTGGCATCCCGATCGCAATTCCCATCCCAATGCTACAGAAATCACTGCCCATCTTAATCGCGCTTACGATTGTTATCAAAGTTTTCTGGAGATGAGTAGCCAAGATAATGCACCTTTGTGGACGAAAATCCGTCGCTGGATTCCTTAGACTTGACTCTAGTTTTTCCCTTGACTTTTTCCTTAACGAAAGAATGTTAGTCTAGGAACAATTTAGGACCACGCTTGCACTCTCAGGGTAATGAATCTAGTGCTTTTAAACAATCGCTACCAAATTGTTAGTATCCTTGCTAGGGGGGGATTTGGGGAAACTTATATCGCTATCGATACGAATATGCCTTCTCAACGGCGCTGTGTGATTAAAAAATTGCAGCCGGCTATTCAAAGTGAGGGGATGCCAGAATGGTTAAAAGAACGTTTTCAGAAAGAAGCAAGCGTTTTAGAGGAATTGGGGGAACAAAATCGCCAAATACCCCGTTTATACGGTTATTTTGCCCAAGATAATCATTTCTATCTGGTGCAGGAGTGGATTGAAGGGGAGACACTAACCCAAAAACAGCAACGACAGGGAAATTTATCCTCCTCAGCAGTGCGGACGATTTTAGAGAATTTACTGCCTGTTCTTGATTTTATTCACAGTCGCCGCATTATTCACCGGGATGTGAAACCCGATAATATTATCTTAAGAAATAGTGATAATTTGCCCGTTTTAATCGATTTTGGGGTAATGAAAGAGGCTGTCGCCACCTTACTCGATCCTACGGGAAAAAGTGCCTATTCGATCGCCCTTGGCACCCCCGGTTATATGGCTTCGGAACAGGCTGCCGGGAGACCGGTCTTTTCTAGTGACCTTTACAGCCTAGGCTTAACGGCGATTTTTTTATTAACGGGAAAAACTCCCCAATATCTAGAAACTGACTCGCGCACGGGGGAAATTCTCTGGCGACAGGAGGCAGAAAATGTTAATCCTAATTTAGCTATGGTAATCGATCGAGCGATCCGTTTTCATCCCCGGGATCGATTTGCTACTGCCAGGGAAATGTTAGCAGCTTTGGCAGAAATATCCCCCGATTTGTCCACCCAACCGACCATCGCGGTTTCTCCCCATAGTCCCCGATTAAAGTCCTCTACACCCCCAAAACCAACCGTCTCCCCCACTGTGGTTATTCAACCCAATTCTGGGGAAAAAAAGAATCCTTGGCTGTGGATTTTGCTGATTTTTGCGGTGACAATTGGGGCTTTTGCCCTAGGATATCGGGGATTTATGGCTCTTTTACCCAAAAATGAGGAAATTGAACCATTACCAACCCCTGAACCTTCTCCTAGTCCTGAAATCATTCCTCCTCCCTCCCAAGATTTTCCCCCTATCCGACGACCTTCTCGTCAACGGACTCCCATTTATTCCCCGACTCCCACTCCATCCCCTACTCCTACCCCAGAGGTGATTCCTACTCCAGAAGCGACTCCAGAATTAACTCCTAGTCCCACCCCAGAAGAAGTAATTCCTATTCCTGTTCCTCTTCCCGAAACGGAGCCAAGTCCTCAAGTTTCTCCCCTTCCTTCTCCTTCTCCTTCCCCTTCTCCTTCCCCTTCTCCTTCTCCCTCCCCTTCCCCTGTTCCAGAGGTGATTAATCCCCCGGTTAATGAGGATAAAATTGAACCGATCGCTCCTCCTGTTTTATCACCTTCTCCTCTTCCCACGGTGGAAAATAGTAATTAATCTAAAAATGCGGGTTTTTCTTTAAGCTCTAGCACGAAAAATTTGATTAGCAGTGAGGTTTAACTCTGGAAAAATCCCTGAAATAAGACGTTGATCCTGTTTAAATAAATTACCTTGATATTCTCCATCGATTAATTGATAGATAGAAATGGTGGGTTCTTTGGGGCTGCCGATATATCGGGCCGAACCTTTGGCTAAATAATCGATAATCCAATATTCGGCAATTCCTAATTGTTCGTAGTCGTCGAATTTTTTCAGATAATCATCTCGCCAATTGGAACTGACAATTTCAATAATTAATTTAGCTGATGTTGCCAGAGAAATTGAGGAAGCGGTTTCCCAATAGGGATCATTAACTAGATTTTCTCTGTCTAAGATAATAATATCGGGTAGATAACCTGTATGGGGGCGAAGGGGTTTTACTGCGGCAGTATTGGGGATAAAATAGGGCAATTGCTGCCGATTTATCTCTAAGAATAGGGTTCCAGAAACAAATCCGCCAATTTCTTCGTGTTTTCCGATCGGTCGCATCATGGCCAATAATTTTCCTGCGATTAATTCGTATTGTTGTCCATCATCGGGATATTGATTGATATAGTCATCAAAAGTCAACAATTGGGGGATAGTTTGGGTTGTGGTCATGGCAGTTAGGGGAATTAAGAGAGATGATTTTTCTAGATTCTAACTCGATTAACGACGTTGCCACCAAGTCAATCCAGCTAGGGTAAATCCTACTAAAGGCATCACTACCATCGCTATCCAAAAAATAGCGTTAGCTTGTAGGGGATTTAAATTGATTCTTCTATTTTCTGGTTCCTTAGCTCGGATAGATAAGGTGGCTGTTTCACCACTGGCTAACCACTGCACAGAATTTAAAAATATATCTCCGTTTAACTGTTGTTCAAATAGTCCATCGCTGGCAAAGCTGGCATTACCAATCACGATTAATTTACCTTTTTTTCCCGTTAGAGCAACTCCTAAATCAAAGGGGCCAGCTAAATCTTTTTCAGGGTTAAACTGGAGATTCTGATCATTTAAATCACTCTCAGCCCACATTTTATCATTAGTAATCATTAAAGATACGGCTTCAATTCCTTCGATGGGAACGGTGGCTATGGGACGAGCAAAGGGAAAGATAGAAATACCGTTAGCAAAATCGCGAGTAATGGGATGATTGCCGTAATTGGTAATAATGGGACTAGCCGGCCCTAGTCCGATGATTTCCCCGGCACCGGAAGCATCAATAATAATCCGATTATCCAGTTTCACACCCCAAGCGGTTAATAAGGGTTCTAATCCGGTTTCGGTTTGAGGGTCAATCAGTAATAAAATTTTGCCCCCTTGCTCAAGATAGTTTTTTAACGCGGTGACTTCTTGGGGAAATATTTTTCTTTTGGGACTGGCAATAATAATGACATCGGCATTATTGGGAATGGTGGAACGTTCCACTAGATTAAGTGGTTCTACTTGATAACCTTTTGCTTCTAAACTATTGACTGCTTGCCCTAAACCCCCTTGAGGTTCTTTGATGGCATTTTCTCCATGACCTTGCAGAAAATAAGCGGTTAAAGTGCGATCGGTTTTAGCGGTTTCGATGGCGTTACTTAGTTTTGCTTCGGTGAGACTTTCCTGTTCACTAATAGTTTTCAGGGGTTGTTTTTTGTCACCATACTGTAGATAGACTCTAGACAGATTATCATCAGCTAGTTTTTTAAATTCTTGGACAATATTGGGTTTTTTCTCTGGGTTAACTATTTCGTACTGAAATTGGGGGTTTTTGCGTTGATAATTGGCTAAAAGTTCCTCTTCGTTGCCACTGATTCCCCGGGTTGAAAAAATCCAGACTTTGACTGGTTTTGACAGATTGGTTAATAGTCTTTCGGTTTGGGGGGATAAACTAAAGATTTGGTTTTCGGTTAAATCAACTCGATAGGGATAACGGAGGGCAAGAAAGTTAATTAAACCGATAACGCTGAGGACAATAATAGTAGTAATGAGGGTTTGAGTACCGGTGCGGGTACTTCTTTTTTGCCAAAATTCTTTGGAAGTGATTACTAATAACAACAGCCACCCTAGAAACAGAATAGCCCCGGCAATTAATAACCCCAGAGAGAGGGATGACCATTGACCGGAGATTAACCCCACGGTTAGGCCGGCACTAGCCAGAAAGAGGGCGGGTATATAGAGAAATTTACCGTATTTTTGCCAGGATATCATAGTTAGTTTCTTTGATAACGGTCCGCTTCGATCGATTGAGTAGTTAGGAAGATTCCCAGCAGAATATAACTGAGGAGGATGACTAAACTACTACTGTCAAAAATTCCCCGCACGAAATTGTTAAAGGGTTGATACCAAGATAGATGGGATAGTAATTCTTTCAGGAAAAATCCGATCTGTTCTCCCACTTCTCCTCCGATGCGATCTCGAAAGAAGGTTTCGGCATTGTTAGCAATTACATCCAGTATCCAGATAAATAAGATGGTGATAAAGGTGATGATGTAAGCCAGGATAGAACTATTGGTGAGGGAAGAAATAAACATTCCGATGGCTAGGATGGCCGCTGCCAGTAAAATTAATCCTAGATGAGCCATTAAAACACTGGCTATATTCACCGGGGGAACTGCGCTACTAAAAACTACTATTTCGTAAACCCAGAGGGGGGTAATCATCACGGTAAAAAAGGCCAGCACTCCCAATAATTTACCGATGGCTATACTCCAATTAGTCAGGGGGGAAGTGGCTAAAAGTTCTAGGGTTCCCTGTTTTTTTTCCTCTGCGTATAATCCCATAGACAGGGCTGGCAAAATTACCAACAATAAAGAGGATAAAATAATGCCGATGAAAGTGGTCATAAATTCAGATACCGTATCTCTGGCTACCAGAAATCCCGATTGTTCCTGGATACTAACATCGAGAATAATGCCGTAGAGAAGGGAGTTAAAGAAAAATCCCGCTACTAACCAAAATATCCCCATAATTATATAGGCATTGGCGGCGGTAAAATAGCTTTGAAATTCCTTGCGAAAAATCGCCCAGATATTATTGATCATGCCTCTCCTCTTGGTGATTACTTTCCCCGCTGCCGATTACTTCCAGAAAGATGTCTTCTAGGGTTTTACGGGTGCGACGCATTTCTAATAGGTTATAACCATTGTTGACAACTATTCTAGCAAGTTCTGCCCCTAGGTTTGTCCCCGCTTGACCAACAATTTTAAGCAGGTTATCGCCGACTTTTGCTGCTTGTTCGACTTGCGGCATTTGTTGAAGGATTTCTAGCAGGGAATCCCTATCACCCTCGATCTCAATTTCATAACTGGAACCGGCAGGGGTAGCGGTAGTAATATTATTGGCCACGATGCGACCCCGATTAATAATTGTCGCTCGATCGCAGGTAATACTCACTTCTGGCAAAATATGAGTGGAGAGAATAATTGTATGTTCTCCCGCTAAACTTTTAATCAGATTTCTCACTTCGATAATCTGTTTCGGATCCAATCCTACTGTCGGTTCATCTAAAATAATTACCGGTGGATCATGTATGATCGCTTGGGCAATTCCTACACGCTGTTTATAACCCTTGGATAACTTGCGGATAATAACTTTTCTTTTTTCTAGTAACTGACATTTGCTTAAAACTAAATCTACCCGCGCTCTTCTATCCCCCGATGAGATGCCTTTAATCCGTGCGACAAAATCGAGAAAACTTTCCACGGTCATCTCCGGATACAAGGGGGGATTTTCGGGAAGATAACCAATGCGACGACGCACTTCTAAGGATTGTTGATGCACATCATATCCTGCTATCCTTGCTGTTCCTGTGGTGGCAGGAATATAACCGGATAAAATCCTCATAGTGGTGGTTTTTCCGGCTCCATTTGGTCCTAAAAAACCGAGAATTTCTCCTTTTTCTACGGTAAAATCTACGTCACTGATTGCCGTGGCAGAACCATAAATTTTACTCAGATGTTCGACTTCAATCATAAGCTTTATCAGTTATCAGTTATCAGTTATCAGTTATCAGTTATCAGATGGGAGTTATCAGTCAATAGTGTTAAGTGACAAGTTTGGGGCTTTCTTTTCACTGATTACTGATTACTGCTCACTGATAACTGATTTTTCCCAGACTATGATCGCGATTAATTTCTACCACTAGATCTGCTTGTTTGAGCAGGGGTGGCAGAAATAATTGCGGATGTAAACTTTTCCAAAAATACTTGACAAATTCCTCGATTTCTGATGGTGTCATACCTCCTTTTGTTTCGGCCGCCTGTCGCCATTGTAAACTGTAACGGTAGTCAAGGGGATAAAGAATCAGTAAGCGATCGATTTTTGACCAGAGGGGTAGATATTCTCGCAATCTTTGATTATTATCCCTGGCGAATTGTCGGTCTTCTTGGCTATTAATCGGATCGGGGGCATGATCAAAGACTGTTTCTTCTACTGGATTCATGCCCACAAACCAACCCTCGAAAAAAAGAATATCGACTCCCTCCACTTGTTCCGCTGCAATTCTATCCCCTTGTCCTTGATGCAGGGACTTGTCAAAACGCGGTATTAAAATCGGACTTTCTTGCTGACAAACCTGTTCTAAAACTTTAATTCCTAATTCTATATCATGAGTACCCGGTGGACCACGCCAGCGCAATCTTTCATCTTTTTGACGCAATTTTATTCGCTCATTATAGGTCTTATAAATATTATCTAAAGAGAGATTATTTACTTTTAAATCAAAATAGGCTAAAATAATCGACATTATGGATGTTAAGGTGGTCTTCCCCGTGCCTTGGGGAGCCAAAATGCCTTGAATCAACGGTTTTGCGTGGCTGCGTAGCTCTAGCGCCCAGGGAATCCACAAGCGCCAACAGCTGATCAAAATCTGATTTTGCTGATTTATCCCTAACTCCTGACATTTTTGCCAGACTCGCGGCCAGAGAATCGTTAATAGTTCCGCCCTTTCCTGTAGGATCAGAGGGTTAGTCTGCCTAAAATTTAAGGATTCGATCGCTAGTAATTCTTCTAGATCCGCCTCAGTTAAGGGATTTTTGTCGATTAATCCCTGTAAAATCGTCAAAATCTTCATAGCTGTTATCAGAATTAGGAAAAAACTGTCCCAGTGATTCAGGAGTAATTCTCTGGGGTTAGCCACCCATACCAGCAGATTAATCCCGCTCAAGATTTTTTTTGAGAGTGTTTTTTAGGGTTATTTGCCCAAAAATGAAGGGTTTGCAGGCAGGCACGGATTCCCACTCTACATATAAGTATATGTCAAGTTCCCTTTTCAGTCAAGGGGTTTGGCTAAAAATCTCTAGCTTGGTCTCCAGTTTCCCAATCGGTTAGACTAAGAATTATTCACATTACTTAACAAAACAGCCGATGAATACAGCTGCCCTGACGACAAGGCAAAATTGGCAATGGCAAGGACATTCGATACACTATGTGCAAGCGGGTACTAGAGTCGCAGGAAAACCCCCTTTACTATTAGTCCACGGTTTTGGCGCTTCCACCGACCATTGGCGAAAAAATGTGTCAGGTTTAGCCTCAGAATGGGAAGTATGGGCGATCGATCTGCTAGGATTCGGTAGATCAGCTAAACCGGATATTGTCTATAGTGGCAATCTTTGGCAGCAACAATTAAACGATTTTATCAAGGAAGTTGTGGGCCAACCGACGGTTTTAGCGGGTAATTCTCTGGGGGGTTACGCTTCTCTCTGTGTGGCTGCTAATCATTCCGAGAATGTTCGGGGATTAATTCTCCTCAATAGTGCCGGTCCCTTTAGCGATACAGAAAGCAATCGTCAGCCTAATTTAGCACAAAAACTACTGCGATCGGTCTTGCTGCAACCTTGGGCCAGTTATCTCTTATTTCTCTATACCCGTCAACCCAAAACTATCCGCAAAACCCTAGAGAAAGTATATCTCGATCGCAGTGCCATTACTGAGCAGTTAATAGAAGATATCCGTCGTCCTTCCCTGGATGCGGGAGCAGCCAAAGTTTTTGCTTCTGTGTTTAAATCTCCCCGGGGGGAAAATGTGGATATTCTCCTGCAAAAGTCAAGTTGTCCCCTGTTGATGTTATGGGGTGAGGGGGACCCTTGGATGAATACTCGGGAACGCGGGGCCAAATTCCGTCAATACTATCCTTCTCTGACAGAATATTATCTAACTGCCGGTCATTGTCCCCACGATGAAATTCCCACAGAGGTTAACCAGTTGATTAGTGATTGGGTGAAAAACTTATAGGTAGTTAGGGATCGGTTATCAGGTTTTTATTTTTTTGAAGCTTATCTAACCTAAAAAAAGAGGGTCTGTAGGAAGGCACGGATTTCCATTCTATATATAAGTATCTGTCAAGTGCGGGGATTTGTCAAGGATTTTTTTGAAAAAATCTGCCAGAATTTCAGGGGAGAAAATCGGAATCGAGGATTTGTTCGGGACTATAGGGGCAGCTTTCGGCAAAGATAGCGGCCGGTAATTGGCTTTTTTGTCGGACTCGCTTCACTGCTTTGGGGTAAATAACGGCGATTCTGGTTAAAAAATAGTTATAAAGGGTTTTTGACTCCAATAAAAGTTCTAATTCCACCCGAAAGTTACCGATTTCGTCCTGCCATCCCCGCGCACATCTTTCTCGTTCCTCCGGCCAGTATTGGTAGAGAAGCAGATGAATGAGCAATTGTAGGAGATAACTATCTACTTTATGTCTCTGTTGGTTCCCCAATGCTTCGATTTCTTCTTCGAGATGTTCCCAATCTAATACATCTGTCTGTCTTTGTCGCAGTTGTTTGGCCGTTTCTTCTAACCAAGCAGGATAGTCTTGTTCGTATAAGTCTTTAGTTGTCATAACCTATCCTCTTTAGCACTGGTCAGGTATTAGGTTTTTATTTTTTTGAAGCTTATCTAACCTAAAAAAAGAGGGTCTGTAGGAAGGCACGGATTTCCATTCTATATATAAGTATCTGTCAAGTGCGGGGATTTGTCAAGGATTTTTTTGAAAAAATCTGCCAGAATTTGGCCGGTAGGATAAGAGATTGTTTCACCTTTGCCTGTGAGCTACAATAAGCAGATGAGCAAGAGGATAGGATTACAGGAGTTTTGACAATGCGGTTACTACGGGTTCAAGTTCCTGACTTTCGAGTGTTAAAGAATATTGATCTTAGTTTCGAGAAAGACTTTTTTCCCCAGATATTCCCTATCGGCAGTCAAAATGGCGGTGGCAAAAGTACCCTTCTACAATTAATTTTTATCTTGCTTCATTGTTCTGGTGATCCAGAAAAGATAGAATATGTGGTAAATGTACTCCATCGATGTCAACTAGAAGATGAGTTAGACCAGAAAACCCTAGCTATTTTTGAAATTCTAACCGACAATCGGGAAGAAGTAAAACTAGATTTTTTTATTTGCAGAGATGCTTATATAAAAGACTTGCTATCTAACCTTGACGGACAAAAAGAAGATTTGGATACTGTTGCAATTAATTATCTTCTAAAAATAAAAAATATTTTAGAAATAAATAATTTATTATATCTTTGTCAAGCCAAAAACGAGAAGAATCAAGAGATATTTTTGTTGTGTAAATTTAGTCAATCAACCCAAGAAGAATTTCAATTATTCATGAAAGAATTATCCTCAAAAATATTTTTAGCTGCACCTTCAACGCAAGTTTTTATCTTTTTACCCAAAGCTACTAACAAGAGTCTTTTTCAGATAAATCAAGGGAATCCAGACTCTAGTAACTATTATTTAGCCATGGCAGATGTTAAAAAGAAACTTAGCAACTTATTTACCTACGATTTTCTGCCAGTTGAGCTATTAATTAATTACTTTATCATGGCTCGTGATCAAGATTTTGCTCAAGCTATAGAAACTGGTGAATATGGAAATAATTATCAACTAATACGGCAAAACTTAAATTCAATTTTATCCGACAAAGAAATTAATTTAGATAAAGATATATCGGGGATTACCTTTAAATTCAAAGGAGACACAAACGGAGAAGAATTATATCCAGAGGATTTGAGTCATGGGGAACTGAAGCGATTAAGTATCTATCTGTGGCTAAAGTATCGTAGGATAAAAGATGCGATTGTCTTGATGGATGAAATTGAGATTGCTCTCCATCCCGACTGGCAATATAGAATTATTGAGGACTTGCAGGAATGGGAACCTAGCAATCAATATATCTTAGCCACTCATTCCTATGAACTCTGTCAAGCTTTAACTCCCGCTCATGTTAAAGAGATAGAACCAAAACTATTGAAATAAAGATGGAGAAACTAACCCATGAGTCTTAGGGAAACGGAACTTTTAGAACATTGTCAATTTATTCTGGCAAACCGTCAAATTCTTAATAAATTTGTTATCCTCTGTGAAGGGGAAATCAAAAAAACTGCCGGCAGGTTATCTCCTCAATCCTATCGAGCTATGGAAGATTTTCCCGATGCTAATTTTTATAAAGCCTGTGTTCCTAGGGATTGGAGACAACAGATACCGACTTTTTTTAACTGTGGTGATAGAAATGATGTTTTAAATACTTACTTTAATCTTTTGCGTTTGCATGAAGATAACCCAGAAGCTTCTTATTTAAATCCCCAGCAACTGTTCGCTATCGTCGATTTAGACTTACAAAATAAACGTTTAGATGATTCCTATCCATTTAAGGATTTAGAGCAAATTTTTGAGGACTTATATAAAAAATCACTGATTAAAGTCAATCGGGTTGGACAGCATAGAATTTGGGTGACGGGATTGATTCATAAAGAGTGCTATTTTATTTTTCCCGATACTCATATTCAATCAATTCTTAGCGAACATTCGGCTGTTTATCAAAATTCCGCTGCTAGGCTAGAAAATATTTATCTTGATATGGCAGATAAAATTAAGGATGATGCCGATTTAAAAAATAATTTTTCCAGAGTTAAAGGGAGAATCTCTCATTGTCAAAACCTAGAACTATCGGAAGTGGAGAAATTACAGCTATCTTGGCAAAAACAATATCAAGTTAGCCACGACAATAGCCAATCGGAATTAGTGCTGGCTCTGTTGACTATCAAAAAAGCGAAGCAATATTGGTTAGAAGTTGAACCCCCAGAGGACAATACATCACCCCCAGAAAGATATAGAGAACAAGTGGCACTACAAATAGGAAGATTTTATGCTCACAATAGCGATAATCCAAGCTGCCATATTTCCCATCTCCTAAAACTGCTGAAGCTAGAACTCAACCCCAGGGAGCAGGAATAAATTTAATCGCATTATTTGACCTAAAAAAAGAGGGTTTGTAGGAAGGCACGGATTCCCATTATATATATAATTATCTGTCAAGTGCGGGGATTTGTCAAGGGTTTTTTATTGAGATTTTGTTAATCATCTCGAATACCGTGCATCATGGATTAGTAAACGCTCCGAAAGATTGGCAATATTCCAGTTTTCACCGTTATGTTGAAGAAGGAATTTATGATCAGATGTGGGGAGCTTCAGAAAAGCTGATCTTTGATAGTGATATTGGTATGGAATAAAATGTAGAAGTGAAACCCAAAAAATTCAGGAAAGAAATAAGGGCAATGTTGGGTTTCGTTACCTCAACCCAACCTACAGATCTGGGTACTGGCAGTGCGGGACGGTGCTATGGCGATTTGATTACCCTATTCAGAAATCTTTGTCAAGTACAATTTATACCAAATTAGATGAGCTTACCCTGTAAAGTTCACGAGGATTTCGGAGTATTTTTTTGTAAGGGATTAGGGTTCTTCGGTTTGTCTTATACAATGGACGGGGTTATAAGGAATGAAACCTTTATAGAGACAGACATTGCCGCAATTTTTGTCAATTGTTTTTTATCTAGAGCGAACTAATCAATTAAATCTCTTGCCAGATAAGGATTGAGTCGATTTATGCCCCCCTATCGAACCATACCAAGTCCCGAAGAGCCCTTTTTCCCCGAAAATTAGGTAATTGTGGGGTGGATTGAAGACTTAGTGCTACACTTCCCGAAAAGTCGATTTTATTTGAGCTTGTTGTTAGGAATCCACTTAAAAGAGGTTGTTTAATCTGGCTAATATGCTCTTGGGTATGATATGGGAAAAAGTTCCAGCGATTGCGCTAAAATGGGGGAATATGCCGCAAGTTTCCACCTGTCGTTACTCTGAGGACTGTTAGACAGAAAGTTTCTGTATAATATGTAGCTAGACAGAGTTTGAGTCAAAGAATTAAGACAAATACAAGGTAGTTTTTATGATTTGCAAACTTTTGAGTGTTTCCATGCTGGCTACAGTTCTTGTAGCAGTCGCATCATCAACTCCTGTTCAAGCCAAGCCAAAAACTTATAAATGCGAAAGTTATAAAACAATGGATGGTCAATGGCGATATCGTATTTCTCCTCCACTTCAGGGTAGTTTTGGCAATACTCCAAATAGTCAAAATTTTATGAATTGTTTTATTCCAGTTTCTAACAAAAAGTGTAGATACGATAACAATACTGGAGATGGCTGGCATGAATGCGGTAAATGCAAAAAAGCTCCAAATGATCCCTTCAATTTTTGTCTAAGAGAAGGCTACGGTGAAATCATTGAAGTTCCTAACAGAGGTCGTTATCGTGCCTTTAGGACAGGAACTACTATTGTTTTAGATTAGGACAATGGGAAGTGCGATCGCCGCTCTGGTAGGGTGCGTTCCCTAATGCAAGTCCTGCTACTCCAGCGATCGCTTTTGGGGAACGCACCATGCACATTGATGGCAGCTGTCAGTGGGATGCCGAAGAACGTAGTGCGATCGCTGTCATCTTGTTGATTAAACTTTAAAACTGCCATTGCTTGGGATAGGAACGCCAAGAGCGATCGCCGATCTTGTCATTTAGGTCGAGGTAACAAAACCCAACAAGCTTTGTTATAATATTTTTGTCATAAAGCAAGACTTATAAAAATAGA
Source organism: Microcystis sp. BLCC-F209 (assembly GCF_041928595.1). Classification (NCBI taxonomy): domain Bacteria; kingdom Bacillati; phylum Cyanobacteriota; class Cyanophyceae; order Chroococcales; family Microcystaceae; genus Microcystis; species Microcystis sp. BLCC-F209. The sequence goes on along the minus strand of NZ_JBHFLL010000262.1, from coordinate 5,518 downwards.
TTTATGCCAGAAATTACTCGATTTTATGGAATTATCATTAAAATCTTTTTTGCCGATCATCCACCTCCCCATTTTCATGCGATTTATGGAGAATATAACGCCCTATTTAATCTGGAAACCTTAGAAATCATTGAAGGAGACTTACCTAATAGAGCCACAAAAATGGTTGTAGAATGGGCAACAATCTATCAATCAGAATTATTGAAAATGTGGAACACTCAAGAATTTAATAAATTACCGCCTTTGAAATAAAACAATGCTTTATCCCAAAATAACATCAGCCGAAATCATTGAAAATTATACTCTATTGGTGCATTTTTCTAATCATCAAGCTAGAAAATATAACTGTGAAAATCTACTAGAAAAAACGATGTTTTCTTCCCTTAAAAACTATGCTTTCTTTAAAAACTTTCAACTTGATCCATCAGGTAGCGGAATCGTTTGGAATGATGAAGTTGATATAAGCGAGTATGAAATTTGGATCAATGGAATTGAACTATGATTGCCGATCTTGTAGTGCGATCGCTGTTATCTTCTTGATTAAACTCTGAAATTGTCATTGCTTGGGATAGGAACGCCAAGGGCGATCGCTTTTTGGGAATGAAGAGAGGCGATCTCTCTTTGTGAGTTGGAAAGTTGTCATCGATCCGCGATCGCGGATGTCATTATTGCCCAAGCAGAGTAAAATAAAAGTCTGTATTGAAAAAGGGGAAAGTAACAATGCCGCCAACAATGCAATTTAGTCAAATCTTAGAAATGATTGACTATCTCTCTTTTGATGAACAAGATGACTTGATCAATATTGTTAAACATCGGCAAATCGAAAAAAGACGAGAACAAATTGCTCAAAATATTTCTCAAGCTCGACAAGACTATCAAAATGGTAATGTTTTTCGAGGAGATGTTGATTCCATTATTGCCGAACTAAACAATGATTAACTTGGTTTTTAGCCAATCATTTAAATGCGCTTTCAAAACAAGGATTAAACGACAACCCGACTTAAAATCAAAAATAGAAGCCAAATTGAGACTACTCGCTGACGATCCCTATAATCCAATATTACGCACCCATAAACTAAAAGGGAAATTATCAGATGCTTGGGATTTTTCTGTTGAATATGATTGTCGAATTATTTTCAATTTTGAATCAAACCCTGAAACCCAAGAAGAAGAGATCAACCTAATTGATATTGGAACTCACGATGAGGTTTCTTGAATATGATTTTTTATTATGTTAGTAAGGTTTCGGAGTTGGCGATCGCTTTTTGATGATGGGAAAGGGCGATCATGTATAATCCAAAATATTATGAACTAGATACAAAATCTCGATAAAATGGAGATAGAATGGGACAATAATAAAGCTGCTGCCAACTTGCTCAAGCATAAAATTGATTTTGAAGATGCAAAAAACATTTTTCTAGATCCCAACTGTCTGGAAAGAGAAGATAAACGTGATTATAATGAAACTAGAATTCAAGTAATCGGTATAGTTAATCAAGTAGTTTTATTGGTCGTCTATACCAAAAGAAACGGCAGATACCGCATTATTTCAGCAAGGAGAGCCAATAAAAATGAACGACGACAATATTACCAGAGTCAGACTTGATCCCGAAAATGTTAGTCATGGTAAGACAGATTGGGAAAAAGTTGCAGCAATGACTGAGGAAGAAATTGACAAAGCAGCCGAAGCAGATTCGGACTGTCTCCCCCTATCTCAACAAGAATTAAATGAGTTTCGCCGTACATCAATCACAGATGCCGATCTTGTAGTGCGATCGCTGTCATCTTGTTGATTAAACTTTAAAATTGTCATTGCTTGGGATAGGAACGCCAAGGGCGATCGCTTTTTGGGGATGAGGAGTGCGATGCCGAAGAACGTAGTGCGATCTCTGATCTGGTAGAAACCCAACATTACTTTTTCCCAAATTACCACCCAATATCTGAGTTATAATCAATAATATCCATTCTACACCTTAATCAAATAACTTAACTTATGTCTGCTACAATTCGTGAAGAACTTCACCAACAGATTGACCGATTACCTGATGACATTGTTGAAAAAATTGCCAACTTTACCCGATTAATTTCCCCTGAGCCAAACAACATTTCAGAACATACTAATTGGCAAGATGAAGACTGGCAAAAATTTTCGTTAGAGCAATTTTTCAAAGAAGGAGATGAAATTGAATATTCCCTAGCAGATGCTCAAGAAATTTATCAACCATGAAACCAGGTGATATTGTTCTAATTCGTTTTCCTCAAGCAGACTTGAAATCAGGAAAACTGCGTCCAGCTTTAATTATTGCTATTTCACCAAGTCGCCATCGTGATTTATTACTTGCTTTAATTTCTTCTCGTCTCCATCAAGCTACTCTAGGATTTGACGAAATTATTAATACCTCAGATTCTGACTATATTACTACTGGACTTAAAGTGGCTTCTTTAATTCGACTAGGACGATTAACAAGTGTCGAATCATCTGTAATCAATGCACGTTTAGGAACTATCTCACCAGAAAGACTAATACGGATTAAAAATCTTTTAATCAATTGGCTAAGAAAATCAAATTAGTGCTGTAGGGTGCGTTCCCTAATGCAAGTCCTGCTAATCCAGAGATCGCTTTTGGGGAACGCACCATGCACATTGATGGCAGCTGTCAGGCAGTCGTAGGGTGCGTTCCCTAATGCAAGTCCTGCTAATCCAGAGATCGCTTTTGGGGAACGCACCATGCACATTGATGGCAGCTGTCAGTCTAAGTGCGATGCCGAAGAAGGTAGAAGCATGAAACCCAAGGACTGATCATGTTACGCTACCGCTAACCCGTCCTACAAATAATTTTGTCTCCCTCGCTATTTTCTAGACATCTTTCTCCTTGTCCTTTTTCCCTTTTTTAAGAAAAGGTAGAGCACCTAAAACCACTCCTGTACCCAGGATAGTTAAGAATGGTTCAGGCACTGGTTGATACAAGTGATCGCCGTTAATCTTCCAGTTCGATCGCATATTGTTCGATCCAATCGGTCAATCTGGCCAAACCCTCCTTATATGTTTCGAGACCACCCGCAAGACCGAGAAAGAAACTGACCGTTTCTGCTTCGCTGGCGTTCAAGCGGTAGCCGTTCTTTCGCAAAAAAGTTGAAACGGTGGCCAGAGCTATACGTTTATTACCATCGCAAAAGCAATGATTTTTGACAAAACCGTAGCCATAGGCCGCCGCTAACTTAAAAATCGATGATTCGGGTTCGTACTGAAAAAAGAATTTTGGCTTATTGACAGTGGACTCTAACAGGGTTGGGTTTAAAACTCCAGGAGTCCCCCCGGTTCGAGCGATTAAAGTTTCCTGAATCACCCTAATCGCATCGCTCGATAACCATTTCGGTTCCTCGATCATTATTTGGCGAGTTCCTTGAAGGCGTTGCGGTACTGAGAGTAAGTATCTTCAAAAGCTTTCATGGTTTCTTCAAAATCGGGATCAAAGCCAGAAATTCTGTATCCATCTGGCGATTCCGTGATATAAATCTGATCTCCTTCCTCTACGTTTAGTCGGGATAAAACCTCTTTCGGTAAGATCACACCTATGGAATTGCCGATTTTTCGGAGCGTTAGACTTGTCATAACCTATGACCTTCCGTAGTTTATGTTATGACAAATGTTATAACATAACTAACTGCCCAAAGAATTATTTTAAAGAAAAAGACTTCCGATCGTGAAAGCCGCTCTTGTAGGGTGCGTTCCCTAATGCAAGTCCTGCTACAAAGCGATCGCTTTTGGGGAACGCACCATGCACATTGATGGCAGCTGTCAGTGTGATGCCGAAGAACGTAGTGCGATCGCTGTCATCTTCTTGATTAAACCTTAAAACTGGGGTCTCTTTGAGTGTCATTAGTGCGATCGCTTTTCTTGTCAACAGTTCTAACTCATGCTGATTTTGATATAATAGCCATAATTGTTTGACATCTTAAGAGAAAAAATCATGATTAGAGCGATTAAACAGAAAGGAATTGTTGGCAGAGAAGGAAAAATAGAGCTTTATTCTACGGAACTAGAAGAAGGAACAGATGTGGATATTATTATTTTAGTATCTGATCCTGAACCCGATACAACCGAATATCTTCTTTCAACAGAAGCCAATCAGCGTGAATTATCCGAAGCTATTGACAGAATAGAAAATAAAGAAAACTTAGTGACAATTACCGTAAAAGAATGGCGTGAAAAATATAGTATTTGATCCGAAAGCTTTTAAACAATTCAATGAATGGGCGATAGAAGACAAAAAACTCTATAAAAAAATCGTTGATTTAATTGACGACATATTGCGCCATCCCTTCTCTGGAATCGGTAAACCCGAACCCTTAAAACATCAACTCAAGGGTTATTGGTCAAGACGCATTAATGATGAACATCGCTTAGTTTATAAAATTACAGAAACAGAAATTATTATTATCAGTTGTAAATTTCATTATGACTAGGCTCAATGCGATCGCTGTCATCTTCTTGATTAAACTTTGAAATTGTCATTGCTTGGGATAGGAACGCCAAGGACGATCGCTTTTTGGGCAGCAGCAGGAGCGAGTGCCGATTTTGTAGAGTTCGTCCCATGTACCTTTTACCCTTTTGAAAGTGTTTTAATCTCTGGGACTTAATCTAATTAAAAATCAGGCAATTTGTTCGGAAATACGGGGCTGAATTTGCTGAATAATCTCCTCACGGTTAGATAAAGTCTTCAGATCATAAATTACTTGAAGACTGAGCCAGGAAGCAGCATCTCCGCCAAAATAGCAGGCTAATCTTGCTGCCGTATCAGCCGAAATAGAACGACGTTCTTTAACAATTTCATGAATACGAGATGCAGGAACCTTCAAGGCTAAAGCTAAAGCATTCACGCTCATATTTAGAGGAATCAAAAAATCTTCCCGCAGAATTTCTCCTGGGTGAACGGGTCGCATTTGATTAATAGGACGGTTATTCATAATTAATTATTTATGAGTGATAATCAACAATTTCAACATCAGTAGGTCCATTATTTGTCCAGATAAAACATAATCGAAACTGAGAATTAATCCGAATACTATATTGTTCTTTTCTATCGTCTTTTAAAGCTTCAAGTTGATTGCCTGGTGGAGAGCGCAGAAACTCTAAGGTTTGAGCCGCATCTAATTGAGTCAACTTCCGAATAGCAGTATCTTTGAAACCACGAAAACGAGGCGGATCTCCTCCTTCAAAAAGTAATCGCGTATGCTTGCATCGGAAAGATTGAATCATATTCAAATGCTATTCCGTTTTGCGTAATATGTCAAGCAAGAACATCAACTGATACTAAATCCGTTGAGTATAGGTAACATATTAGGATAGGCAAAAGGCAAGAGGCAAGAGGCAAAAGGGGGGCTCTCCCAGCTTTGGTGGGTAAAATGTATTCTAAGATACATTTCTCAAGAGCGAGGGGGTGGAACGAACCACAAAGGCACAAAGGACACAAAGATCGATCGATCCTATGTCAATTAAACTTATCACACAGAACCTA
>NZ_JBHFLL010000261.1:0-6156 GCF_041928595.1 Microcystis sp. BLCC-F209 | reverse complement strand
AAGCAACAATAGCTAACTCTAAATTTTCTGCCTTTTCCCCTCTGATACGATCACTATAAGCATTGCCCAGATTATTTTGTGTCATTGCCCATTCATAAGGAAAGCTATCACGGGTATATACTTCTAATGACAGGTTATAAGCAACAATAGCTAACTCTAAATTATCCGCTCTTTCCTCTCTGATGCGCTTATTATAAGCATTCCCCAGATTATTTTGTGTTCCTGCCCATTGTTCAGGAAAGCTATCACGAGTATATACTTCTAATGACAGGTTATAAGCAACAATAGCTAACTCTAAATTTTCTGCCTTTTCCCCTCTGATACGATCACTATAAGCATTGCCCAGATTATTTTGTGTCATTGCCCATTGTTCAGGAAAGCTATCACGGGTATATACTTCTAAAGACTGGTTATAAGCAACAATAGCTAACTCTAAATTATCCGCTCTTTTCCCTCTGATGCGATTACTATAAGCAACCCCCAGATTATTTTGTGTCATTGCCCATTCAGAAGGAAAGCTATCACGGGTATATACTTCTAAAGCAGAATTAAAACAAGAGATCGCCCTTTCTAAATTATCAGCTTTACTGCCTTGATTCTTGTCAAGATAAACATTACCTAAACTATTTTGAATTTTAGCCCATTTTTGAGAAAAATTTTGCTCAGAATAAACATTCAAAACCTGTTGATAAATTGTTTCTGCTTCCTCATATTTCTTTAATTTCTTATATACATAACCCAAGGTCTCAAGAGTGGCTACTTTTGTCGGTTCTAATGATGTTATTTGATTACTTAAATTCCAAGCTTCTAGCAAAGATTCTTCCGCTTTTTGTAACTCTCCTCTACGGTAATAAGCAACCCCTAATTGCTGTAAAGTTGTTATCATCATAGATATATTTTTTTCTGCTGAATACTCTGCAAATAATCTAGTTAATAGATCAATTCTTGCTTGAGTTTCTGATACTCCATCTCGTTCAAGAACCCGAGCAAAATTCACAAATTGACGATCAATATTTTTTTCTTCTGGTAGAGATTCAAACTTAAAAATACCTGATTTCCAAGCCCAAAAATCAGGGGCAAATCTAGCAAATCTAGTAATAGTATCGTTTTGTAAACAAAATAATATGGGATAAGGAACATCATAAGTAAAAGCGTCTCTAACAAAATTGAGATTTTGTAAAATAGGGGGATAATCCTTAAATCCGATAGAATTTTCTAATCCTTTGATAATTAACACTTGCTTTTTATCTTCTAAAGGGGGATTTTTAGATAAATAGTTTAAAATTTCATCTAATAAAAAACGCACCTGAGAATCATCTATATTTAAAACAATAAATTGTATATTTTGACATTGAGAATTATTCATTAAACTCTCAACTATCCAGTTAGCTTCCTCATTGCGGTTAACTTCAATAAAGCCAATAGTTAATCCTTCGGCAAAATCAATAAAAGTTAGTAACTCAGCTAATCTCTGCTGATTTTTTACTAAAAATAAACGATGATTAGAAATAGAGAAAGATTTAGTTTCTAACATTTTTTAATACCTTTTTAAAAGCTTGAATAGATTCAACAACTGGATTGATATAGTTCCATCTATCATTACCATTATATTCTAAGGCAGAAGTATTAAATAACATAAGTTGTCCAATTTGATTGTTATTAATTTCCTTGTTTAAATAGACATTTACTAAATGAGTATAATGCTCATCAGGAATGACTCTTTCAAAATCAAATTGTACTTGTTTAATGGCAGTTTGTACGTCTTCACTATCAATTTTAGAGCCGCCTTTTGCATTTGCTGAAGTAATAGCAGTTCTCATCATTTGCATTAGTTGTCTAACATGACCGCCACTAGCTTTAGCTAAACTTAATAAATCATCGTAATTAGCAAAAATATCCTGAACATTAACCCTAACTTCAATTAATTTAGCAACAGCTTTTAAGGCTTCTTCTTGATAGTCTAAATCGGGCTTATTTCTTTGTAAATTGTAGATATTGATCATCGGGACAATATTAGAGTTCTCGAAAAAATTATTGACTTTTTTAGCTGAATAGATTGTAGAAATTGGCACAGTATAAATAATATTGCATCCCAAGGCTTGTAACTGTGCTGCATAATCGAAAAATAAATGATCGCCTACTTCTGGTGTTACTCGATCTAAATTGTCGAATATTACTAAAAATCCTTGATATTGAGGAAATTTTTGCTGTAATTTTCTAAACCCATCATCTAGTAAAAAATTTACATCAGCTTGTAAGCGAGAAATATCTTGTTCCAAGGTTTGACGAATTGTTTTTTTACGTTTATCAGACCCTTTAATTTGTGCTAATAATTTCACTAATAATTTAGCTACAAAAGGAATAGGAAAGGGAGAGGAACTAACATCTAAAGTTCCCGACATACTCACAGACTTCTCAACGGTTTCCTCTGTTTCTTCTGTGATATCTTTAAACCAAGCTTCAAAATTACCCAGAAGTTCATCATCAAACTTAATTCCTCGTTGTCTGAGTTCATATTCAATTTGCTTAATTAATACTAAATATAAGTCTATATAACGCGCATCTTCAATGTCAATTTCCCGATCAGCTTCTAAATAAATAATAAAATATTTTTCTTGCCATCTTTCCTGAATTCGCCTTAATTCTGTGCTTTTTCCACAGCCACGATGACCTGTAAATAAAATTGTTGTAAATTTTTCAGGTTCTTGAAATTCAAGAATTGTATCAACTTGACCTATAGCTTTGGTATTGCGAACTTTTGATAAATCAACATAATATCGTTTCATAGCTTCACCCCTTAGAGGATCAAGATTACAAACTCGGTAAGCTTCTTTGAGATTTTTGGCAAGATTAGTTTTGGTCATAGTCATTGAACAATATTATCTGAATAATCATAATTAATTATATTATAGCTTTTCAAAAAATACAATCTCCCTAAATCCAGTATCACGGGGAACGCACCTTATTTTTGAAAGGTAGGCTGGATAAGGGTTTTCGAGATCATGGTTGATTTTTTCTGAAAAGCTGAAAGTCTTATTAGATAAGGAATCTAGAATTTAGATGCGTTTGCCCTAAATCCAGTATTGACCAGTCGAAGGGTGAGAAATTGCCCCAACTGTTGCGCCATATCCCGTAAAAAAGCCGCATCATTATTATTTCCTTGTTTTTCTAACCCTGTTGCATAGTTTTCCATCAGCTGCAAAAATTCGGGATCAATCAATTCCTGATTTGCTTGCAGAATATTGTTGAGTTCCTCATCATCAGTACAAGCGAGCAACTGTTCAATTAAATTAACATAAGCTTGGGCGCGTTGTTCATTCATTGTCTGTACTGTGATTAGAATGATTGAATGAGGGACTATGATGTTTTTTGGCGGATGACTCTATGATAGGATGAGTCCCCTTGATATAGGGCGATTATGACACAGAATGCTATAGAGGATATTAACTATAAACGCTCAAACTCATCAACCCTTAATCCCGCTTGCCTTAAAATACTGCTAATTGTACCGATTGTTACCTCCTTATAACAGAGAACAATCGTTGTCATTTTTCCTTCGGGAGTATCCTTGGCAAACTTAACATGACTCCCCTTTTGACTAATAACTTCAAACCCTGCCGCTTCCAACTTGCGTTTAATCTCACGATAAGATAAAGGCTTAAGCGGCATTGATTTCTACCTCTATCTTCTGTAATCGGGGAATAACTGTTGCACAAGGCGGTTCAAAATGTAATTCTAAAGCCTCTTGCAGATTGTTTAACGCCTCGGTTTCCGTTTCCCCTTGACTAGCAACATCAACCTCTAAACATTGGGCAACAAACCAATTATCTTCTTGAAAAATTCTCGCTGTAAGTACCTGTCTCATTTTCACTTTCCTGATTGAGCTTTCCATAATTATAGGTCAGGCTAGAATGACAGTCAATTAAATAATCATATAGATCATGCTTTAGACTTCTACATAACAAGATTCTATACTTTATACCCCGTAACCAAGCAACAGGAGTATTATTTCTTTGTTCTTCTAACCCTGTTGCATAGTCTTCCCTCATTGTCTGTACTGTGATTGATGTGATTATGTGATGAACTGTGATTTTTTTTGAGAGAGAGCGACCTTATGATATAGTGTGATACAATAAATATTCGTGATTGTCAAGGGGGATCGATGCCAAATTTGTTTGATATATTCCAAGTTTCTGCCTTAGAACATATCAAACAAATTACTTTTCTGCACAAATAACTGTCATTACAGCAACTTCTTTGTCCAATTGATCTCCTATTTCATCTTCAACAACGTCCAGATCGTAATCCATTTGTAATCCCAGCCAAAATCGCGGTGACATATCAAAATAACGAGCTAACCGAAGAGCTATATCCGCCGTGATACACCGCTTTCCGTGAACGATTTCGTTAATACATTGTTCAGGAACTCCAAGAGCCAGAGCTATTTGATTCTGACTAAGGTTCATTGGCTTGATAAATTCCTCTAAAAGAACCTCACCGGGATGAATTGGCATTAGTTTATCTTCATTCATTATTTTACCTCAATGATAATCAACGATTTCTACGTCTAGAGCATCACCGTTTTGCCAGACAAAGCAAATTCGCCATTGATCGTTAACCCGAATGCTATATTGACCTTCCCTGTCACCAACCAGACGTTCCAATCGATTTGCTGGTGGGACACGAAGATCTTGCAGGGTTTCCGCACGATTAAGCATCCGCAATTTTCGCAATGCCACTTGTTGGATATCTAATGGCAATTTACGCGAATGTTTACGTTCAAAAACTTTTTGAGCTTCTTTATCTTTAAAGTTTTGGATCACTCTCTAAACAATTTCTTATCCTACTTCTAAGTATATGACGTAAGGATGATCCGATGGCAGAACTGGTTGGGGAACAGGCCAGACAGTGACTTCTGCGAATGCGTCTGGGGCCAAGATGACGCGACGACAAATGATCGCGGTAGCCTTCATGTTGGATATACTAACAACACCTTAGCCTATTGTCAATGTCCCCAACAGTTAAAAACACCTCATATTCTTCTATATTTCTCGCTTGAGGGTTGAGATATTGCCCAAAGTTTTGTGTTAAATCAATCTGCATGGTTATTATTGTATCCTTATTATTTTAACCCCGTTGCATAGTTTTCCATCACCTGCAAAAATTGGGGGTCAATCAATTCCTGATTTGCTTGCAGAATATTAGTTCGTTCCTCATCATCAGTACAAGCGAGCAACTATTCAATTAAATTAACATAAGCTTGGGGGCGTTTTTCGTCCATAACCTTAATCCGATGCTTTTACAAAAGTTTTTAAAATTCTTCAATAGACATTCCAGCACCTTTAATAATTGTTCCCATTGTATAAGCATTAATTGGATTAGCTCTGGGAATTGTTAAGATATGCTCTCCATCAGTCATTGTAATATGTTTACCCTGTCGAACGATCCTAAATCCTGCTTTTTCAAAGGCTTTAATGGCTCGTTGATGATTAATTCCGGGAAGACTAGGCATGATTTAATTCAACTTCCACATAACAAGATTCTACACCTTGATTCAATTCCTCGGCAACTTCTAAATAAGACACAATAGCATCTTGAATATTATTGAGAGCTTCTTCTTTTGTTGTACCTTGAGAAGCACAGCCTGGTAAACCGGGACACCAAACAGCATATCCTTCTTCTGTTTTCTTAAGACTGACTTTATACTGCATATTTTTATAATAATAATCGTTGTCAGTTATTATAGCACAGCCATCATTAATCTCTGCTTTTGCTTGTAATACCTCTAATAAAAACCCCTGATATTCCTCTATACTTCTCGCTTGAGGGTTGAGAAACTGCCCCAACTATTGCGCTATGTTCCGTAACCAAGCAATAGGATTGTTATTTCCTTGTTCTTCTAACCTTGTTGTATAGTTTTCCATCACCTGCAAAAATTGGGTATCAATCAATTCCACAGAGTCAATATCACTGGCTGCTTGATACCTCCCCTGAACGGTTATAGTTAAGAGAGTGGTGCGTTACCACCCACTTCTAAGTAGGTGGGTGGAATTAAATATAAAATGAACATAGGTTGGGTTGAAGCATAAAACCCAACGCCCGCATGGGTTACGCTACCGCTAACCCATCCTACAAATAATTGTGCCTACCTACTTA
>NZ_JBHFLL010000260.1:0-22098 GCF_041928595.1 Microcystis sp. BLCC-F209 | reverse complement strand
CTTAGGTTTGGTGGGCAAAATGTATTCTAAGATACATTCTTCCTAGCGAGCGAGTGGAAGGAACCACAAAGACACAAAGGACACAAAGATTGATCGATCCTATATAAGTTAAACTTATCACACAGAACCTAGAAGAGCCATTTTTTCAGCCCGATAATTATCTGTATTGTCTCTTAGTTTAGTTTTTAGAGGAGACAATCGCCAATTCTTGCCGCCAAACTAGCAGGGATTTCTCCCAAGCTAGTTCCCATTTTTGCGCCAAAAAAGGTCGAGTATTTTTGCCCAAATTATAGGCGATGACAATCTCTTCCCAGAGAGAATGTAAGGAAAATGGAGAAGAAAATAAAGCTCCCAACAATCCCCCTAAAAGTATGACAATAGCTAGAGGGCGACGAGTTTGACTTAACTCAAAAGCTTTCAGTTGCAATTCTCCCATGCCATCGACACCAAAACCCGTTACTATATGCCAGATATCGTGAGTTTGCCGTAGGCGAAGCAGCAGATAATCTGTATCAGAATTTACCTGAATAGACCGATAAAAATTAGGATCAAAATTGAGACTAATTAGGTGAGTAGCATAATGATAACCCAGGGAATCTTCAGGGAGTTTTAGCAGGGTTTCTAAACAGGGACTAGCGGCTAGATATCTTTGGGCAATCATTTGGGCGGTAGCTCGATCGCTTTTAACATATTGTAAAGATAATCGCTGTAACCAACTCTCTTTTAAGCCATCTTCAATATCATATACAGACAGAATGTTACTGGGATTTTGTAAAAGAGAAATTATTCCTTTGGTCACACTGATTAGATTAGTTGTGAATAGCATATAAACTCTCCTAAGTCAGAAAAAAGAGTGAAAATAATCGAAAAAACTGATAACCAATAACTGGGAAAAACTACTCCTTATAGGGATCGTACTGACTCAATATCCGTTCTAACTTTGCTTCGTCAATGCGATTAATTAAGCGTTTAGATTCTTCGACATCGCGGACAGTTTTTGATAAATTAATGGTGGAACCGACGCTAAATAGTAAACCCATGCCTAAATAACCTTTAATCCACGGATCTACTGGTAGATAAATAACTCCTAAAGAAGTGGCAGAAATAGAGACAATAAAAGATAACCAAGTTTGAAAAATCCACGCTTGAGTGTGACTGGGAGCAGTACCGTATTTTTTATCGTTCATAATCGTCTCCTAAATGTTTCTGGAACCATTTTGTCGGTTCTAGAGGTGCAACAACAATGAGCGCTATCTAGTAGGGGGAGGGTTGAGAACTGGGGTGAAGTGGGGTGAAGTGGGGTGAAGTATCAAGTATAATCGTTGTCAGAATCTAGGACCGAAAAGATGGAGATCAAACACCTGAAAATTTGGTATTCTTGGGAAAAACAAGAACAAATGATCGAGCGCTTAGTGGGGAGAGTGGGATTAACCCGGGTGCGTGCCACTTGTTTTCTGCGTCTCTGGATTTATGCGATCGCCAAGGAGGCACAGGCAAAACCCCCTTTATCCCAGTTAATTTTTCCCACCACTGCCATTATCTGTACTCATCGGCAAGCATCGGATTTATTTTATCAGGATCAGGACCAGGGCAGCGAACGCTCGGCGGGTATGATGTTAGATAAATTAGCGGCCCTTGGTTTAATTGAAAAAATTTTTGACGGCAACACAACCAGAATTAAAATCAAGTCAATTACGGGGATTTTAGAGCCTGATAGCTCGGAATCATCTGTAGAATTGCAATTAGATCAATTTAATCCCCGTTGTGATGCGATTCCTGTGGCTAACTTGCTGACACGCAATTATAACTGGATGAATCGCAATGCTGAAGCAATTCCCCATCGCATTTCTCGTCTGTTGCGGGGTTGGTCAAAAGATTACACCACAGGTATGCGAGTTTTGCGTCGGGTAGATAATCTTAATCCCGTCGGTTTTTATCTCCTCTATCCCACCGCAAACGAGTCGGAAGCCAATTTTTTTACCTCTCCTAACAAGAGTTTACATCTAAGTGCGATCAACGAACAGGATCCTTTTAAAATGGCATCTGTGGGAGATGAAAATTGTCTTTCGGTATTTATTCGCAGTTGGATGATTGATGCTAATTATTTAGAAAAATATCGTTTAATCTTCCTGCAAGATGCCCAAAAAACTCTCCAGAGAATGACCTTAGATTTTCCTAATCTCTGCGATTTACATACTTTGATTATTCATCCCGATTATGAGAAATTAGCCGCCGCCTTGGGATTTCAAAAAACTATTCAGGAATCCCCAAACTCTATTTATTGGATGTATTTAGGACTCGATCGCTTTTTATCCCTAGATATGAGTGCAATTCAATTTTAATCGGGAGTGGGGAAATTATGAATTATGAATTATGAATTATGAATTGGGGAGTGGGGAGTAGGGGGAAAAAATCCATAACTGGGTTTTTGAAGTTCGATCGAGAGTTAGTCGTAATATTAAAAGCGGATTTGGTATAACATCTTGTCAATAAGTATTGTTATAATAATGACATCAATTAAGCTATAGTCGCCTATGTCTGAACAATTGATCGCTAATCTTGCTAATGCCTTTAAACCAGTTCCTTTACCTGCTGGTAGTCCCTTTTATGTGGATCTAAAAGCAGTGAGAGCGGATGCTGATGTTTGTCAAGATTTAGGCAGAAAAATTATTCGTTCGCTGCCACCAGACTACACCCATCAACTCTACACAGGACATCGAGGAGGGGGGAAATCCACGGAATTATTGCGGCTGAAAAAATATCTAGAGCAAAAAAATTGTTTTGTTGTTTATTTTGCGGCAGATAAAGACGATATCGATCCAGAAGATGCTCAATATACAGATATTCTCATTGCCTGTACGCGCCATTTATTAGAACAACTAAAACAGGCTAATTCAACCCCCTTAAAAAACTGGATAAAATCCCGTTGGCAGGATTTAATTGATTTAGCTTTAACAGAGATTAAAGTGGAAGATGTCAAATTAGAAACGGGAGACTTGATTAAATACTTTGGTAAATTATCTGCGGCGATTCGGGCAATTCCTAGTCAAAGACAAGAAATAAGAAATAAAATCAATCCTCATACTGTTACGCTGTTAACAGCACTAAATGAGTTTATTGATAATAGCAAAACTGTCTTAGATGATTCAACAAAATTAGTGGTAATTGTTGATAACTTAGATCGCATTGTACCGATATATCGGCGAGATCATAAAACTAATCATGATGAAATTTTTTTAGATCGAGCTAATCAATTAAAGGGGTTAAATTGTCATTTGATTTATACTATACCTATTTCAATGGCCTATTCTAATCGGGCCAATGATCTAAGGGATATTTATGATAATGACCCGATGGTTTTACCGATGATTATGATCCGCAATCTTGATCGTACTATTAATCCTGATGGTATGGCAAAAATTAAGGCTATTATTGAGAAAAGAACGCAGCAATTTTTACCGAAGAAAAAGCTAGAAACAGATATTTTTGAAAGTCAAGAAGTTCTGGAGCGATTATGTTTAATGACTGGAGGTCATGTACGAAACCTAATTTTATTAATGCAAACCGCTTTAGATCATGTGGATGCTTTACCTATTACCGCAAAAGCTGCTCAAAGAGCAATAACTCAAGCTAGAGATGTCTATCAGAGAACAGTAGAACACGAGCAGTGGAAAATTCTGGCTAAGGTATATCGTACCAACGAAATTCAAAATGATGAAGCTCATCGTAAATTATTATTCAATCGTTGTATTTTACAATATGCTTATTTTGATGCAGATGCAGAGTTAAAAAGTTGGTATGATGTGCATCCTTTAATTACCAAAATTAAGGAGTTTAATGATGAATTATGAATGATGAATTATAAATGATGAATGGGGAGCGGGAAACAGGGAACAGGTGAGAAAATTAGTGTACCTCATAAATCTGAATACAGCTATATATAATAATGACAAACCAAAAAGTAAAACCCTTAACTAACTCTCAGGAATCGGATTTTGAAGGATTGCTAGAAGAGCAACCCCTAACAGCAGCAGAATCCTATCAAGCATTACTGCGATCGCTGAGACGAAAAAATGGCTTTAATTTACTCTTTGTTCGCTGTTCTCCCGTGCAAGCTGATGAGATTATTCGGGGAATCAGTCAAGATTTACCTAATAAAAATATTCAAGTCCTGCAGCTTGATTCAGAAACCGATAATTTGTATGAGAAAATTGTCGATCTACCAAATCATACCAATCTAAACATTCTTTTCGTGCGCGGTTTAGAAAATGCACTACTGCGCTACGAAGAAGCGGAAAGTGAAGGCTATTTCTTATCGAGTCAAATTCCGGTTTATGGGGGAACCTGGGCCGGAGTTCCTAAGATTTTAGGCTATTTAAACCTATCCCGTGAGCGATTTGAGCGGCAATTTCCCTTTACTTTAGTATTCCTATTGCCGGAATTTGCCTTGCGGTATTTTATTCGTCGTGCGTCGGATTTTTTTGATTGGTATTCGGGAGTTTATGAATTTCCGACGGATAAGGACATATTGGAAAGAGAAATTAGAAGACTGGTTTATTTAGACGGCGATCTCGATACCTATCAGCAATTTACTCCCCAACAACGACAGGAAAAGTTAGCCGAAATTAAAGCCTATTTAAGCGATTCCCCATCTCTCGATCCTGTTCGAGCATCTGAATTGTGGCATGAAAAAGGCCTAATTCATGCAATGGGAAAAGAATACGAACAAGCGATCGCATCCTATGATCGAGCTTTAGAAATTAAACCCGATTACCATGATGCTTGGAACAACCGAGGGATTGCGTTATATAATTTAGGCAGATTTGAACAAGCGATCGCATCCTGGGATCGAGCTTTAGAATTTAAACCCGATTACCATGAAGCTTGGAACAACCGAGGGATTGTGTTAGCTGATTTAGGCAGATTTGAACAAGCGATCGCATCCTACGATCGAGCTTTAGAATTTAAACCCGATAAGCATGAAGCTTGGACTAACCGAGGGGTTGCGTTAGCTGATTTAGGCAGATTTGAACAAGCGATCGCATCCTACGATCGAGCTTTAGAATTTAAACCCGATTACCATCAAGCTTGGTACAACCGAGGGAATGCGTTAGATGATTTAGGCAGATTGGAAGAAGCGATCGCATCCTTCGATCAAGCTTTAGAATTTAAACCCGATTACCATGAAGCTTGGAACAACCGAGGGATTGCGTTAAGGAATTTAGGCAGATTAGAAGAAGCGATCGCATCCTACGATCGAGCTTTAGAATTTAAACCCGATTTCCATAAAGCTTGGTACAACCGAGGGAATGCGTTAGGTAATTTAGGCAGATTTGAACAAGCGATCGCATCCTTCGATCAAGCTATTAAAATTAATTCAAATGATCCTGATGCTTACTACAATAAAGCTTGCTGTTATGGCTTACAAAACAATGTGGAATTAGCTATCGAAAACTTACAACGCGCCATCAATCTTGATGTCGAATATCAGGATATGGCGAAAACGGATAAAGATTTTGAGCAGATTCGGGGAGATGAGCGGTTTCAATCATTGCTAAGTTAAGTAAATAACAAAAGAGATAACTATCTATGTCGAAAGCAATCCTATCATCAGAATTAGGGTATAATAACTCTTAAGTCACAACTTTCGATCCTAATCAGGAGAACAAGTGCTATGACACTGGCAAACACCCACCAACAAACCATTTTAGAAAAACTGCAAACCCTCAACCCACAACAACAACAACAAGTAATAGAGTTTATTGAATTTTTGCAACTTAAAGCAGATAAGACAGCAATTCATGAGGGAGAAAGAGAAATTTCTGCTTTAGAATCAGCCGGAGACTTAGTGGGGTGTTTAGACAGTGGTAAAGGAGATTTATCCCTAAAAAAGAAGGAATTTAAAAAGAAGCATCTAGTCTAATATGCTTAAAAGAGTAATTCTAGATACGGGGGTCTTAGTCGCCGTTCTCGACCGGAGTGATAATTATCACAATTGGTCAATTCAGCAATGGGAAAAAGTTGCCAAACCTTTATTAACTTGTGAGGCAGTTATCACTGAATCCTGTTTTATTTTGTGAAGTAAATAAAGAGAGAAAATTATTCATGTCAAACAAAACTATTGATCTCAATCAAGTACAGTTAACTTTACAAGAACTACTTGCCTTAATAAAGGTAGATACTGAAATTATTATAACCGAAGGAAACAAGCCTGTAGCTCGTCTAATTCCTTGGGGAGATACTGAAAAAACAACGTCTGAAACTCCTTCTCCTAAGTTACGACAACCAGGACTACACGCTGGAACAATTTGGACTAGCGAAGATTTTGATGAGCCACTTCCTGAAGAATTTTGGACAGGTGAATCATGAAATTTCTTTTAGATACCCATACATTTATTTGGTGGGATAGCGAACCAGAAAAACTCTCTCAAAGAGCTTTAGAACTGTGTAGAGACCCTAGTAATACGCTATTACTTAGTATTACAAGTATTTGGGAAATGCAAATCAAGCTACAACTAGGTAAACTATCACTCAAGATACCTTTAGCAGAAATGATTAATACTCAGCAGGAAACTAACCAAATTGGCCTTTTCTCAATTACAGTCAGCCATGTTTTAGCTTTAAATACTTTACCTAACATCCATAAAGATCCATTTGACCGCTTGTTAGTTGCTCAAGCTAATCTTGAAAATGCTAGACTGATTAGCCATGATTCAATATTAGCAAAATATCCTGTTCAGATAGATTGGTAGATAGTTTCAATATCTTCGAGATTCGAGAAGAGATAAGCTAAGACGCATTTAAACCGCTTATTTTTAAATTAGCCGAACCTCCCCCAATCCCTTTACTGTTGCCTTTTGCCTCGTCTCAACAAGCAATTTAAATTACGAACAGCTTACCTTTTTTCCTCTCATGGTGGCATAACGTCTGTTTCTGGGACTTTTTTGGCTAAAAAAGCGCAAAACCATTGTCTAGTAATGCTTCCAGTTATATTCAGCTAACCCTAATTAAATCTTCTAGCTTTTTGAGATCAATGCCGGTAGCGGTCGTTATCGGGGAACATCACCTAGTAATATTTTTGTATTACTAGGGCGCAGAATCTGCACCCTAGATACCTTACCATCTTAGCGGGTTAAGGCCGCGCCTCTTTCGTACAAAGTGCGGGCATAATCGGTCCAAGTACCCTGGCCCCAATAACGAAAACAACTGGTTTGCAGGAGCAAATTATAAAGCAGTGCCTCCAGATAATCCGGTCGTCGGGTGAAGCTAGAATCCGCCTGTACCAAAGGATCATATTTCTCGTGGAATTGAGCGCTTAATTGGTTCATCGGTTCCAGGACATTTTCGTAACCGCGCACCCAACTGAGATCATTTGTCCAAGATGCCCCATCCATGCTAAAACGGTGGTCGGTCTGTTTTAACTCAGCGATCGCCTGTTCCACTGCTTCCGGGGTAGCGGCATCGGGATTAACTCGCTGCCAGATTTTATGCTGGTGTACGGCTTGAATTGGCGGATAATCTTGGGGATTAACACCAGCGGCCTCGATTAACTCCAGATATTCCGTGCCGTTAAATCCTGCCACACTGGAACCTCCCCGCATTTCCCGCCAAGGAGTGGGAAAATCGCGAGGAAATTCATTCATCATCACGCCACCATTTTCACCGTCGGCAATCTGGGAACCAAGGGAAGGAACCCAAAGGCCGCCGATTTGCTGTTTACCGTGGGATTTGGCCTCGTGGTAGGGTTGCATTTGGGCGACCAATTTGGTGTCGGAACCCTGGGTTTTAATCAAAGCAGTAATCGCAATCACTTCACCGCGAGAATTACGGGCCACCAGGCGATTAGGAATATATTTTTGTTCCTGACTCAATCCCGAACCGTCGAGATTTTCCACCGAGTGTTCCTGTACCAATAACCAACGATAGCCGCATTCTTTCAGAGCTTTAATATACTCGTAGAGGGTATCAGGATGGTTAGGAAGGTGCATTTCCGGGGGAGAGAACCCTTTGACTCGTTTCAGAGCATCCGGGCCAAAAATCGAGGCAAAATAGGTTTGCCATGCTTGCATCTGTAATTTTAGATCAGGAATCGGTGTGGAAGGGGCTACCGCATGACTCCACATCGTCCCCAACCATTCCACATAGGGTTGATATTGACTGTTACAGGTGATTAATTTGAGTTTATCGAGGATATCCTGCCGTCCCATCTGTACCAAACCCCAGAGGAGATTGCCGGAATAATCGAGCATAATCCGGGGATTACAGCCTTCCGCCACCAATTCCGGGATAAAATCGCCCATGCGACTGTAACACCAGGCAAAAACGCTGGCATTATGGTTATCACCATCCCCTTGATGCTCGAACATATACTGGAGATTGCAGATTAATTCACCGTTAACACCCGCGGGGATGGTGGGTTGGTGCATATGCAAGGCACAGGCAAAACCAGCCTCAATATTGTCTAATTTGAGATTTGTCGTCGGTAAAAAGATCGGATCATCGTGATTGACAATCGCCGCGATTTCCTGTTCCCAACCGCAAATAGTCGGTAGTCCGGGGCGGATTTCCGTCATAGCGTTCGATTTCGATGATACGGGTGTAGCGATCATAATTTTTCAGGCGAATAGATTGAGATAGTTTGTCCCCACTCTCCCAGGGACAACTTTTTTTTACTGGCAACAGGTCACTCTTGACTGTTCACTGCTAACTGAGCTAAGAGCGCGAACTTTATCCTATCCCATTTATACTGGGAGTACCCCCCCTCCCGACACAAGCCTTCGTAACTCGTTAAAAATCAAGATGATTCTTTACTGAACTTAACCGATCCTCGCACTATGATCCAAACAACTATCCGCCCTTTTACCTGTAAATTCTAACCATGTTCTCGGCGACTACCGAAATTCTTGTTATCTTCTTCCTCATCCTCCTCAATGGAGTCTTTGCTCTCTCGGAAATTGCCATTGTCTCGGCCCGCAAAATCCGTTTGGAACAATTAGCCAGAGATGATCGACGGGCGGCGGTGGCCTTAAAATTGGCCAATGATCCCAATCAAATTTTATCGACGGTGCAGATTGGCATTACCCTCGTGGGAATCTTTGCCGGGGCCTACGGAGGAGCGAATTTGTCGGCAAGTGTGGCGAAATTATTAGCGCAAGTTCCTGTTTTAGCCCCCTACAATCAAGCTTTGGGATTAGGATTAGTGGTGTTAATTATTACCTATCTATCCCTGGTGGTGGGGGAATTAGTGCCGAAACGTTTAGGTTTAAGTAATCCCGAAAAAATCGCTATCCTTGTTGCAGGTCCTCTCGATCGCTTATCGAAAATTGTTTCGCCTGTTGTCCATCTTTTGAGTCAATCGACTAATCTGATTCTCGGTTTGTTGGGGATTAGCGGTAATAATAATGATTCCCCAATTACGGAGGAAGAATTGAAAATTATGCTTAAACAGGGAACCGAAGCGGGAACCTTTGAGGAAGCAGAACAGGATATGGTGGAAAGGGTGTTAGGATTGAGCGATCGCCGAGTCAGTCAGATTATGACCACGCGTCCGGATGTTGTTTGGCTAGATTTGGAAGATAGTGCCGAAATTAACCGCCAGAAGCTAATTGAGAGCAATCATACCCGTTTTCCCGTGTGTCAGGGCAGTTTAGATGAGGTTTTGGGGGTAATTGAAGTCACAGACTTATTAGCGGATTGTTTAACCGGTGAAAGTTTCGACCTAACGAAGGATTTACAGCAGCCGCTTTTTGTGCCGGAAAGCACTAGGGGTTTAAAGGTTTTAGAATTGGTGCAGCAAAGTGGTCATCATATTGCCTTGGTAGTGGATGAGTACGGGGTGATTCAAGGATTGGTGACGCGTCAGGATATTTTAGAGGCAATTGTCGGCGATTTACCCCAATTAGATAATATTGAAGATGCTCAGATCGTGCAGCGGGAAGATGGTTCTTGGTTGATCGATGGCACAGTGGCGATCGAAGATTTTAAAGAATTATTTGAAATCAGTGAATTACCCGGGGAAAAACAGGGCAATTATCACACTTTAGGGGGTTTTATTATTACCCATCTTGGCAGGATTCCGGGGGCTGCCGATCATTTTGAATGGCAAAGGTTGCGTTTGGAAGTGGTGGATATGGACGGTAATCGCGTCGATAAGGTGTTAGTTACGCTCTTGTTGGATGATTTGTAAGTAATTGTTAGTAAATATCTAGATTATTTTAAGCTTGTGAAGACCGATACAATTTTTTATCAACTCTTGCAAACTTTTCCTGGTTTAATTTTTGAATTACTGGGAGAATCAACCCAGAAAGCTGAAAATTATCAATTCTCCTCCCGAGAAATCAAAGAATTAGCTCGTCGTTTTGACGGTATTTTTTTACCGACCACAGCAGCACCGGAACTAATTATTTACTTTGTTGAAGTGCAATTTCAGGATAAAAGTGATTTTTATTGGCGGTTTTTAACAGAAATTGTCATCTATCTCAATCAGTATAAACCCGTTCAGGATTGGATGGCTGTAGCTTTATTTGCCTCCAGGGATCTCGATCATAATTTTCCCTATCAACTGCGGGGATTTGAGATAACGGGACAGATCAGACGTATTTATTTAGATGAATTAATCGATAGTCCAGATTTGTCTCTGGGTTTAGGAATTATTCAGTTAATCGTCGCTACACCCCAATTAGCACAGCAACGAGGAAAACCACTTTTAGAAAAAGCGATCGCTCAAATTGATGATCTAGTTTTCCAGCAAAAAGTTATAGAATTAATTGAAAGAACCTTAGCCTATAAATTTACTAATCTTAGTCGCACGGAGTTAGAAGCTATGTTCGGATTAGATGATCTCAGACAGACTCGACTTTATCAAGAAGCTAAAGAAGAAGGTCGTGAAGAAGCTAAAACTGAAGCGATCGCTGGTTTACTAGCTTTAGGTTTAAGTATAGAACAGATTGCCACTGCTTTGCAATTAGAATCTACCAAAGTACAAGAGACGGCAGCCAAATTATCCCCCCCAAATTAGAAGGATAAATTATCAAGTTTCTCCCTGATTTTACCCTATTCATTCATATTACGATAGGTAGCCACTGCCGAGGGAGAAATGCGATTGAGATAACGGAAAATCCAATATTTTAAGACTGTATCCAAGATAACGGGAAAAGTGGCGATAAAGAGAAAATTAAACTCGCGATTTTCCGGCAAACCGAAATGACGACTTAAACCTTCTAGGATCACTTCCCAACCGTGGGGAGAGTGGAAACCGACAAATATATCGGTAAAGAGAATAATTAAAAAAGCCTTAGCTGAATCGCTAAGATTGTAGAGAATGCCATCAAGAAAAGACTTGACAATCTCGATTTCCCGACGACTAAAAGCGATAACAAAACCAAAGGCAATCAGGGAACAAATATCGGCGAAAATATTAGCGATCGCATTTAAACCTCGTTGGCGAAATTCTTCACTTAGTACCGCCGCTTTTTTAGTAATTTCTCCCTCGATTTCTTCGTTAGATAATTTGGGTGCTAAACCAATCATACCTCGAAAATGTAAAGCTTCTTCAAATCTTCTCAATTCCGAAAAAGCTTCTTCTTCTAAATCTTGATTGATAAAAATAAACTGTTCATGCCGTTGGAAATATTTATTAACCAAGGGGGTAATCAGGAAAGTTTTGGTTAATTGTTGGGTTAATAAAGGAACAATAATTAACAGTAAAATAAACTTGAGAGAAATGGCTGTTTTATAACGAGAATTGCGAAATTTCTTTAAAACTGCCTCCTCGGATTCCTCCGCTTGCGGATCGATTTCCTGTTTAATGCGATTAAAAGTATTGACAAAAGAACGGGGTAAAACCCCTGGTTTTTCCGTAGCTTTTTGGGATTTATTACTTTTGATTATTTCCTCCTCTTCAGGACTACCGGCCGCTAAAAAAGAGCGATTTCTGGAAGTCTTATTTTTGTCTGTTTCCTGCTCAAAATTTCGGTTCTGGAGACTTTTGGGGACATCTTCAAGATCTTCTTGCCAATAATTACCTTGATATTTTCCGATAACACTATCGATAAACTGAAGTTTTTTCAGACAAACATCTGTGGTGACAGTAATCACCCCATTATTAATTGTCGGTTGATTGGGTCCGAAAGTATTAACGATCGAGCGACTAGCTTTAAACTCAGTCAATCTGACTTTAATTTTTTGCAGATAACCTTTAACTTCTGCGATAAAATAGGAATTAGTGGTAGTGCCATAATTCGAGAACCCATTGGCCACTTTTCGCCCTTGAAAATGCTTGTCTTCTATCTCCTTAATCTTCAAAGCTGCATGATACGCCTCATCTAAAGAACGTTCAGGAGTTTGTAATAACCATTGATTAACACCTTGCAAAATCCGATTAAGATTCATAGAAAACAATTACTTCCACAAGGAAAAAAGCTAGAGTACCGATCAGTCATCTTAACAAATACAATCGAGAAAAAACGATGTCAATCATACCAATTTGGATCGAAGGTGGCACGAGATCAGGAAAAACCACCGCTTTAGTCGGGGAATTTCGGCGCTGGGTGTCTCGCGAGCGCTCAAAATCATCCCCCCTTCCCCGATCGATCTTAGTTTTCGCTGCCAACGATGATAATAAACGGGAATTAGCCGATCAATTAGCCGTTGCCGTTAAGGGTAGCTATCCGATTCTCTGCAAAACCCCTTTAGGTTTTCTCACCGATGAAGTCATCCTGTTTTGGCCGTTAATTTTCGAGTTTTTGGGGCTAAAAGCGCAATTTCCCCGCCGATTACGCCCAGAAACGGAGCAGGAACTCGCCACCCGTCTCTGGCAACCAGCGATCGCTAAATTCTTCCAGCTTACTAGCATAAATGAATATCGTTTCGTCCGTCAAGTTCTCGATCTGTTACAATTAGCCGGCGCTAGTGGTGTTCCCGCAGAAAAGATACCGGAAAGATTAGCCGAGGGATTATCAGAAACAGATTTAAAACGAGTTTTAGCGATTAATGAGCAGGAAACACCAGAAAAAGTGGGAGAATTAATCATTCAATGGCGTGATTGGTCTCTAGAACGTGGTTTATTAAGTTATGGTATCATCTACGAACTCTATTGGCGCTATTTATTCCCTGATAGTCGTTATCAACAGCAACTATTAAAACGCTTCCGGGCAGTTTTTGCGGACGATGTGGACGATTATCCGGCTATTGCCAAGGATTTACTCAGTTTTTTCCTCGATCATGATTGTTTTAGCGTTTTTACCTACAATCCCCAGGGAAAAATCCGCTTAGGATTAACTGCCGATCCCGATTATCTACAAAAATTAGCAACACGCTGTCAAATTATGCCATTATCTACCACTAAGGGGTTAGCTGCTCAGTTTAGCGAGACGATTCTCTCCTTAGTCAGCGACGGTAACTATCTTGGCAATCTTCCCGATCAATTCATCTCCCTGCAAACCACCTCTCGCGCTGAATTGTTACGGAAGACAGCCACAGCTATTATTCAAGCAGTCAAGCAAGGAGCAGTAAAAGCCGAAGAAATCGCCGTTATTGCCCCCGGTTTAGACGAAATCGCCCGTTATAGCCTGATGGAAATTTTAACCGGTGCAGGGATAGCCGTTCAACCCCTCAACGAACAACGACCCCTGATCAGTTGTCCTCTGATTCGAGCATTATTGACCCTTCTCGCCCTTGTTTACCCAAATTTGGGGCGTTTAGCCCCCCAAGAGGCCCTAGCGGAAATGCTGGTGATTTTCAGCCGTTATCGCTGGGATGAAGAAGAGTTAATTCCCGATATCGATCCGGTCCGCGCTGGATTAATTGCCGATTATTGTTATCAAGTGCATCCGGAAAATCCCCGTTTATTAGTGAGCGAAACTTTTCCCCGTTGGGATCGCTTAGGACAAAAAGCTTGTACTGCCTACGAAAGAATTTGTCACTGGATCGAAGGGATGAAAAAACGGCAGCAGCAAGCGAAACTTTTCCCGATTTTTGTCTTAAATCAAGCGATCGAACAATTATTAAACGATGGGGAAAATTTGCCCTTCGATCACTTGGCAGCTTTGCGAGAATTAATGGAAACTGCCCAACATTTTTGGGAGATTGATCGCCGTTTGCGTGAGAGTGAACCCTCTTTTCAAAGTCCCAGCGACACTATTAGTCAGTTTATCCAACTTTTGCGCCGTGGTACAATTACCGCTAATCCCTATCCTGTGCGACAATTTATTAAATCTTCCTCGGCAGTTACCCTAGGCAATATCTTTCAATATCGTTCTTTTCGTTCTAGTCATCGTTGGCATTTTTGGCTAGATTGTTCCTCTCCACTCTGGGAACAAGGAGGTGCTGCTACTCTTTTTGCTGCGCCAATTTTTTGGCGAGAAAGTCCCTATCAACGCTGGACAACAGAAGCAGAATTAGAGGAAAATCAGTCCCGTTTACAGAGAGTTTTAAGGGATTTATTAGCAAGGGTAAGCGAAAAAGTTATACTCTGTCACAGTGATTTAGGAGTATCGGGAACCGATCAAACCGGACAACTTTTATCCTTAGTACAAGCGGCAAAAGAATATGATTAGGTACTAGAACAAAATTAACTTTTTGGTTAGGATAGGCACTCAGGCAATAGGCAAGAGGCAAAAGGGGAAATAAATAATCAGTTTTTAATAACTATATTTAATATAAGGCCTTTTTGGGTTGTAAATTAAAAGCTACCAACCCCAGACCACAAAAGGGTTCTATCCAGCGATAAAAGTTTAGCGAATCAGCAAAACTTTTGATCGATGATACCAGTTTAGTTTTCATACCTTAACATTTAATCGGTGGAACAATGACGATTGTTTTCATTGGCAGTTAATATCAACTTAAATGAATACACTGGGGGAAACATTGAAAATCTATCCTAAAATTTTACCTTAAGCTTTACTAATCTATCGCTTGCCATTAACAATTTCTGAAACCACACCCTTAGAACCAATTTTACCAACTAAATCAGCTTGTTTCCTGTTGTTAGCTGACATTAAGTGTAATAATACTTCCTGTGGTGAAGCTGGTTCGGGTTGAGGTTGTTTGACATCAAAATCCTGAATAATTGTCGCCATTAATTTAACCATCGCGGTTTCTTCTGGTAGTCGATCCTGTTTACTCATTAGATTAAGCAGAAGATGACGCGCTTGCTCATATTCTTCTTCATTTTCAATAATCTTGGGTTGAAATTTAGTCAACAGTTGATTATAAATATTGTCATCAAGTGCTAGAGTCATTTTTCTTTCGGTTAGACTGAACTTTTTGGGTGTGTTACTGCTTAACTTAAACCAGCGATTTTAACCAACTGTACCAAGCATCTAAACCTTCTCCTGTGGTAGCGGAAACTTGAAAAACTTTCAAATTGGGATTAACTTGATAGGCATAATCTAAACAGCGATCGAGGTTAAAATTAACGTAGGGTAGTAGGTCTATTTTTGTCAAGATCATGACTTGAGAAGCGTGGAACATATAGGGATATTTAATCGGTTTATCTTCTCCTTCGGTGACGGAAAGAATGACGACTTTGGCATTTTCTCCCAAATCAAATAAAGCAGGACAAACTAGATTACCGACATTTTCGATCATGACTAAAGAATTCATCGGTGGATCGAGTTCGATTAATCCTCTCTCTACCATTGATGCTTCTAAATGACAACCTGTTCCGGTGTTAATTTGGATAACCTGACAACCGGTTTCACTAATTTTTTGGGCATCATTGGCAGTTGCTTGATCTCCCTCAATCACACTGATAGGAATAGCGGTTTTTAAATCGGCAATTGTGCGAGTTAACAGGGTAGTTTTTCCCGAACCGGGAGAAGAAACCAGATTAAGAGCAACAGTTTTTCTCCCCTTCAACCAACCGCGATTTTGTGCCGCTAACAGATTATTTTTTGCCAGCAGATTTTGCTCAACTTGGAGAATGTTGCCATGAATTTGAGCGTGAATTTCCGCGGGATGATGGGGATGCTCATGATCGTGATCGTGATGGCTATGACTAATAACAGTACCATCGGCTAAAATATGTTCATGGGTTCCCGTTTGCGGATTAGTTACCGTCACTTCCGAGTTATCAGAACAACCACAGGTTACACACATAAGGATTCTGTCTCCAACGATTTGAGATTTAATTCTTGTCCCTGTAAAATGATTATATTGCGACTACCACATCGATCGCAGATTCCGTAGGGATATTCTAGTTCTAGCTCATTTCCGCAATCTTGGCACTGTCCTAAACCAGAAATTTCCAGAATCTCTAACATTGCCCCCTCTATATTAGTACCTTGACAACAGGTATCAAAACAAAAAGCGATCGATTCTGGCATAATTGCCGTTAGTTTACCAATCTCTAACACCACGCGCTTAACTTTCATCCCTCGGGAATGTTCTAAGGCAAGTTCGATAATATTTTGGGTGATTCCTAGTTCGTGCATTTTCAGTTATCAGTTATCAGTTATCAGTTATCAGTTATCAGTTATCAAGGAAATTTCAACTAAAACCCCAAAACCCCAACTATTTGAGGGTTCAAAACAGCAAAAATAAGGATTAAATTGCCTAAAATCTGTAAATAGACCATTTAATTGATTATTATTCATTTTTAATTCTCCTGACTACTGACTCCTGACTACTGACTACTGACTACTGACTACTGACTCCTGACTACTGACTACTGACTCCTGACTCCTGACTCCTGACTCCTGACTCCTGACTACTGACTCCTGACTTCTAACCCTAACAACAAACTTTTTCAGCAAACCCTAATTAACATATTCTCGGTAATTGTTCACCGACTAACATATCGAGAATCCTTTTAGTGCCGAAAGGGGTTTTTAAGTAAACTAAATTGGGGGGAGAAGCGACGACTTCCCCGATAGAAGCGGCATTTTTACCGTCAGGATGGGAACGCATCACTGCTAAAACGCGATTTTCCGCCTCCGGAGGCACGACAAGGACTAATTTGCCCTCATTTGCCAGATAAAGCGGTTCTAAGCCCAATAATTCGCACATTCCTCGCACTTCTTCCCGGATGGGGATCGCCGTTTCCTGTACCTGTATTCCCACCCCTGAACTTTGGGCAAATTCGTTTAAAACCGTGGCTAATCCGCCTCTAGTGGCATCCCGCATCGCTTTAACTTCCGGGCAAACGGCCAGAATTGCAGAAATTAAAGAATTCAGGGCTTGACAATCGCTTTCGATTGTGCATTGCAGGTCTAATTCGCCCCTAGCAATCAGAATGGCGGCTCCGTGATCCCCCAGAAAACCGTTCAGCAAAATGCGATCGCCAACTTGTAAATTATTCGCCCCGGAATTGATTCCAGCCGGAATTACTCCCACTCCAGAGGTATTAATAAATATTTGATCTCCTTGTCCCTTGGGAACGACTTTTGTATCCCCAGTGACGATTTTTACTGCTGCTTTTTCGGCGGCTATTTTCATGCTGGTAACGATGGTTTTTAGGGTGTCGATAGATAAACCTTCTTCGAGGATAAAACTACAACTGAGATAGAGAGGAATTGCCCCACCGACAGCCAAATCATTAACAGTTCCATTGACTGCTAAACTGCCAATATCACCCCCCGGAAAGAATAGGGGAGAAACCACATAGGAATCGGTGGTAAATGCCAAGCGATCGCCTATTCCAGCTAAATCTTTAATTTCAAATCGGGCTTGATCTTCAAGGGTTGCCAGTAGGTTATTATCAAAGTTATTAACGAATATCTCATTAATTAAATCCCGCATTGCGCTGCCACCGCTGCCATGGGAGAGAGTGATATTTGTGTCAGTAATTTTTGTTTTTTTTAATCTTAAAGAAGCTGAAGGAGTGCTAGTCATAGGTGAGGTAGGAAGTTTTCATTTTGGCGAGTCGCTGGTCGATAGCAAATTAGGTTAGACTTTATCTTGATCAGAAACGCTAGTGAAATTTAAAGACGATCAACGCGGCACAGATTCCAGTTTACCTTCTTTTCGTCTGAACATCTCCCCCTGGTCAGGGCGCTATAGCTGACAGTGAGTCGCTATAATAGAGTTCGCCGATCGCTAACTTCTCCCTCGGTAAAATCTCTATGACTGGAAGACTGAACAAGCTACAACAAGATTTAAAGAACATAGAAACGGAAGTGGCAAATTTAGCCGAAAAAATGCGAGAAAAATACCGAATTTATCTTGATTTACTCGGTGAATCTCTCTATAAACAGGAGATCGGGGCAGTGTATTATATCTGTACCCGTTACTATGGGGGGGAATTTCTGGCTCTCTCCCACAGCAATCGTCAGAAACTGCAAGAGGAGATCAAAACTCTAGGACAAGAGGCTAAAGCCAGTTTACAGCAATTGGGTGAGCGGAGCTTCGATCGAGGGGCATTTTCAGGGGTAGGATTGCCAAAAAGTCCAGCAGAGACAGTTAACACCCCAGATTTCTTGAAACTTTTTCTAAACAAACCGGAAAATCTAGCCGCAACTGGAGAGATTAATAACCCCGATATTTTACTCCATTGTTGTCGAGTGCTGGAAAAAAACTGTATCGAGATTCTCAATCATCTCTCTAAACAAATTAATCAGCAACTACAAAAAGCTTATATTCTTCCCCCTCATCTACCCAGTCAAATTATCGATATGGCAATTGAAGCGGGAGAAGAAAGACAGTCTCTAGGGGGAGGAAATAATATGTTAAACATTCTAGTGGAAGCTAAAAACCCTGAACCAGAGGAGGAAAAAGATGAAGATGAAAATGATGGGGATGATCAGGATTTTTCAAGCGGCAAAGTTACTAAAGTAACGGCAATTCATCTACGAATGGCTGAACTGGAATTTGCTGATGCTCGCTTAAGTGTCGAAAGAAATCAAATTCGCTCCCTTTGGGAACAATTAAATCGTCTAGGAGAACAATATCATCGTATTCGCAAAGAATATACTATCGCTCAAGCGGAAGCGGCGTGGCGCAGTAGTTGGTATGATTAATCAGTTATAATTAAACAGAGGTATTAGGGAAACATAATACTAGGAAATTTGGAGTCAAGAGGCAATTATGAAAGGGGAAATACCCGACTGGGTGAGATTACAAAAAGCCTTATCTGTGGAAGCGGAAAAAGGTTATCCAGATCTTCAGGGAAATCAATACCGTTTTAGCGAGTTTTTGTGTCTTAGTTTCGGGGATAATCCTCCCGTGGGAATTGCCACCAGTGAGAGAAATCGCTGGCGAGAATTAGCCCAAAAATTTGCCCAATATTCCCAATTTAATCCCAAACAAAGACAACAATTAGTCGTCGAAACTCGCAATTTTTTGCAACAATTACGGCAAACTTTAGAAGCAACCCCTACCCCAAAAGAACCAGCTGCGGCAAAAATTATTAATACCACTCCCATCACGGCAAAGGCTAATTCTCCACGGCAAGTTACCCTCGAACAACCCTTGAAATATCTAGCGGAAGTGGGAGAGAGAAAAGCCAGTCTTTTAGAAAGATTAAACCTCCACAAAGTTGAAGATTTATTATATTATTATCCCCGGGATCATGTGGATTACAGTCGTCAAGTCAATATCGCTAATTTAACCGAGGGGGAAACGGTAACTTTAGTGGGGAATGTCAAGCGCTCTAATTGTTTTACTAGCCCCAAAAATACCAAGTTAGCTATCTTTGAATTGCTCTTACAGGATCGCACTGGACAGATAAAATTAAACCGTTTTTATGCGGGAACTCGCTATACTAATCGTGCTTGGCAGGAAGGACAAAAAAAACTCTATCCCGTCGGTTCGGTGGTGGCGGTTAGTGGTTTAGTCAAAGCGGGAAAATATGGGTTAACTTTAGAAAATCCTGAATTTGAATTATTGGACAGTTCTGGGGCAAGTATTGAGTCCTTAAAAATCGGGCGTATTCTGCCGGTTTATCCCCTCACCGATGGAGTACCAGCCGACCTAATTAGGAAGGCTGTAGTCGCCGCTTTTGGGGCAGTAGAGGCGATAAAAGACCCCCTACCTTTCGGTCTAAGAAAACAATACGGATTAATCGATTTAAAAACAGCAATTACTAACATTCATTTTCCCAATAATTCCGAGAGCCTCAGTCAAGCGCGACGGCGATTAGTCTTTGATGAATTCTTCTTTTTACAATTGGGTTTTCTGCGGCGGCGGCAACAGTATCGTCAGACACAGAAAAGTGCCGTTTTTAGTGCTAGGGGTCAATTAATCGATCAATTTAATCAGATAATTCCCTTTCAATTAACCAATGCTCAAAAACGAGTTATTGAGGAAATTTTAGAGGACTTAGATTCTAGCACCCCGATGAATCGTCTGGTGCAGGGGGATGTGGGTTCTGGCAAAACAATTGTCGGAGTTTATGCTATTTTAGCGGCCCTACAATCCGGTTATCAAGCGGCATTAATGGCTCCCACGGAAGTTTTAGCGGAACAACATTATCGTAAGTTAGTTAGCTGGTTTAATCTCTTACATTTACCCGTAGAATTATTAACTGGTTCCACAAAAACCGCTAAACGGCGAGAAATTCACGCCCAATTAGAGACAGGAGAATTACCACTTTTAGTGGGAACTCATGCCCTAATTCAAGATGCAGTTAATTTCCGCAAATTAGGTTTAGTTGTTATTGATGAACAGCATCGCTTTGGGGTACAACAAAGGGCAAGATTATTAAGCAAAGGAGAGTCTCCCCACGTTTTAACCATGACAGCAACACCGATTCCCCGTACTTTAGCTTTAACCCTACATGGGGATTTAGATGTGAGTCAAATTGACGAATTACCCCCCGGCAGACAACCGATTCAAACCACCGCTTTAAATGGGAATCAAAGAAGGGCTGCCTATGATTTAATTCGCCGAGAAATTGCCCAAGGCAGACAAGCTTATGTGATTTTTCCCTTGATTGAAGAATCGGAAAAATTAGATGTGAGGGCTGCAGTGGAAGAATATCAAAATTTATCAGAAAAGATTTTTCCCAATTTTAATATCGGTTTACTCCATGGTCGCATGAGTTCCGCCGAAAAAGAGGAAATCTTAACAGCTTTTCGCGATAATATTCTGCAAATTATTGTCTCAACTACGGTTATCGAAGTGGGGGTGGATGTTCCCAATGCCACGGTGATGTTAATTGAAAATGCCGAACGTTTTGGCCTTTCACAATTACATCAATTACGGGGGCGCGTAGGCAGAGGTTCCCATCAATCCTATTGTTTACTTTTAAGTGGCACTAATAGTGCTAATTCTCGTCAAAGATTGACGGTTTTGGAACAATCCCAAGACGGCTTTTTTATCTCGGAAATGGATATGCGATTTCGCGGTCCGGGGGAAGTTTTAGGACAACGACAATCGGGTTTACCAGATTTTGCCCTCGCTAGTTTAGTCGAGGATCAAGAGGTGTTAGTTTTGGCAAGAGATGCCGCCGAAAAAATTATGTTAGATGATCCCCATTTAATCACTTTGCCCAATTTGAAACAAGCTTTAGAAGCCAAATATCAACGGATGTTAGGAGCGGATATTTTAACTTGATTTAGATGTTCAGTGATCAGTAATACTAAATCCAGTTATTAAAAACTGATTATTTATTCTCCGTTTTGCAGGAGTGCCTGTCTTGATATGTAGCCCATACTCAACGGATTTAGTATTACTTTCGATTTTATCACTCAATCCAAGCCTTTGGGGGGTAGAACCCCCCAAACCCCCCGTTGGGGGCGTGGCGCCGCCCCCAAACCCCGGAGCGCATTAGTTTTTCGGTGGGATGCTTACACGCAGCCGCTGACTCATCTGTAATAATTTAGGAGTCACTCCGCTTGCAGGAGTGCCTCTCCTGATCTGTAGCCTATACTCAGCAGATTTAGTATAATCAGTAAACAGTAATCAGCGAAAAGACAGCAGCAAACTGGCATTTGATCAGGCTCACCTAATACATACTGCTCATTCAAAACTTAAAACTCAAAACTTAAAACTCAAATCTTAAAACTCAAATCTTATAACTGATAACTGATAACTGATAACTGATAACTGATAACTGATAACTGATAACTGATAACTGATAACTGATAACTGATAACTGATAACTGATAACTGATAACTGATAACTGATAACTGATAACTGATAACTGATAACTTATAACT
>NZ_JBHFLL010000026.1:0-13945 GCF_041928595.1 Microcystis sp. BLCC-F209 | reverse complement strand
TGCGACTAGAAAAGTCTAAAAATAAAGCAGAACAATCACCCGAAAGTCATGCTAACGATGGAATTGCTCTTGCCTGTTTTCAATTTTTAGATTATTTGCCATTCCATACTTCTAATGGACATGGATATGATTGGAAGGGTTATGTTAAAGTAACAAACGCTCCTTTCGCTGTCATCAAACGTCCTCCTATTAGTCGTCGTCAACTTCACCTGATGGTTTTTTCTAAGGGTGGTAAACGACGTAAATATGGTGGCTCTATTACAAGACATGGGTTCCGTAAAGGAGATTTAGTTTCTTCTCCCAAAGGAATTGGTTATGTCAGTGGAGATACCGAAAAACAGCTATCTGTAAGCGATACCAATGGTCAACGATTGGGACAGATAGCTGTTAGCAAGATTCAGTTAATTCGTCGTTCTAACGGTTTAATTGTTTCTCACTAACTTGTATAAAGCCGCCCTCCGCTATCGCTAAAGGGCGGGGTTTCAGACCCATTTTTTCGATGAAAATTCTCAGAACCCAAACCCTGCGCGGTCCCAACTACTGGAGTATTCGTCGCGACAAGCTCATTGTTATGCGTCTAGATCTCGAAGATCTCGCAGAAAAGCCATCGAATGAAATTCCTGGCTTTTACGAGGGATTAATCGACGTTCTCCCCAGTTTAGTCGAACATTACTGCTCCCCCGGTTATCGCGGCGGTTTCTTTGAACGAGTCCGCACCGGGACCTATATGGGCCACATTATCGAACACATCGCCCTAGAATTGCAGGAATTGGCAGGAACTCCCGTCGGTTTTGGTCGCACTAGAAGCACCTCCACCCCAGGAGTCTATAACGTCGTCTTTGAGTACGTTGACGAGCAAGCGGGACGTTATGCGGGTCGGGCTGCCGTGCGTTTGTGTCAATCGATTGTCGACACGGGAACCTATTCTAAGGAAGAATTGGCCCAAGATTTAGCCGATTTACGCGATTTATGCAATAATGCCTCCCTCGGTCCGAGTACCGAAACCATCGTTAAAGAAGCACAGGCTAGAAATATCCCTTGGTTACTCCTGAGCGCTCGTTCCATGGTGCAATTGGGCTATGGTGTTCACCAAAAGCGCATTCAAGCCACTTTAAGCAGTTTTTCGGGGATTTTAGCCGTTGAGTTGGCCTGTGACAAGGAAGGCACGAAAACTATCCTCAAGGATGCCGGCATTCCCGTCCCCCGGGGTACGGTGATTCAATACTTGGATGAGTTGCCCGAGGCAATCGAGGAAGTGGGAGGGTTTCCCATCGTGATTAAACCCCTCGATGGCAACCACGGCCGGGGCATCAGCATCGATGTTAAAAATCAACAGGAAGCAGAGGAAGCCTATGATCTGGCCAGTGCCGCCTCAAAAACCCGCAGCGTGATCGTAGAAAGATACTATAAAGGCAGTGATCACCGAATTTTAGTCATAAATGGCAAAGTCGCCGCCGTGTCCGAACGGATCCCCGCTCACGTCGTCGGTGATGGGCGCTCAACTATAGAAGAATTAATCGAGATTACTAATCGGGATCCCAACCGGGGCGAGGGTCACGCCAACGTTTTAACTAAAATAACTATTGACAAAACCGCCCTTAATGTGCTAGGGAAACAGGGCTATGAATTAACCAGCATTTTAGCCCACGGAGAGATCGCCTATCTGCGGGCCACGGCTAATTTAAGCACCGGCGGCATCGCCGTGGATCGTACCGACGAAATTCACCCCGAAAACGTCTGGATCGCCCAAAGAGTGGCAAAATTAATCGGTTTAGACATTGCCGGGATCGATGTGGTGACAGAGGATATCCGCAAACCCCTGCGAGAAGTAGATGGGGTGATCGTAGAAGTCAACGCTGCCCCCGGTTTTCGGATGCACGTCGCCCCTAGTCGCGGTTTACCCCGCAATATCGCCGCCCCGGTTATCGATATGTTATTCCCCCCTGGGACTCCCAGCCGCGTGCCGATTCTGGCAATTACGGGAACTAACGGCAAAACCACCACTAGCCGCTTAATTTCTCATATTTGCCGACAAACGGGGAAAGTAGTCGGATTTACCACGACGGACGGCGTATATATCGATGATTATCTGGTAGAAAAGGGCGATAACACCGGTCCCTACAGTGCCAGTATGATTTTGAAGGATCCCACAGTAGAGATTGCTGTATTAGAAACGGCCCGGGGTGGTATCCTGCGATCGGGTTTAGCCTTTAATCAGTGCGATGTGGGAGTGGTGTTAAATGTGGCCGCCGACCATTTGGGTATCGGTGATATCGACACCATCGAACAAATGGCGAAGGTAAAGAGCGTTGTCGCCGAGGTGGTTAGCGCCGAGGGTTACGCGGTTTTAAATGCCGATGACCCCTTGACCGCTAGTATGGCCGAAAAAGTCAAGGGAAGAGTGGCTTATTTTTCCATGAGTCCCGATAACCCGATTATTCACGACCATATCCGTCGCGGTGGCATGGCCGCCATCTATGAGAATGGCTATCTGTCGATTCTAGAGGGAGAATGGACGCTGAGAATCGAGGAAGCGGTTAATATTCCCGTGACTATGCAGGGAATGGCTCCTTTTATGATTGCTAACGCCCTGGCCGCCTGTTTAGCCACTTTTGTGCAGGGGATCGATATCGAGTTAATTCGCCAAGGGGTGCGGACTTTTAAACCTTCCGTCGCCCAGACCCCCGGCAGGATGAACCTGTTTGACTTGGGACACCATCACGCTTTAATCGATTATGCCCATAATCCAGCCGGATACGAAGCCGTCGGCGGTTTTGTCGGCAATTGGTCCGGGGAAAAAGTCGGCGTGGTCGGCGGACCTGGCGATCGACGCGATGATGATTTAATTTTATTAGGGAAATTATCGGCGCTTATGTTCGATCGGATTATTGTTAAGGAAGATAACGATACTCGCGGTCGCCGCCGGGGAGAAGTGGCCGATTTAATTCTCCGGGGAATTAGCCAAGAAAATGCCAGTTTGCGTCCAGAAGTTATTCTCGATGAAACGGAAGCTTTAGAGAAGGCTTTAAGCACGGTTTCCGAGGGTGGTTTAGTGGTAATTTTCCCGGAAAGTGTCACCCAGGCGATCGATTTGATCGAGAAACATCGACCCCTGACCGATAACCAGGGTTAGAAGTTGGGATATTCTGCCTATAGAGTCATTTCTGGCCCGATGGCCTGTTCCCCTCTCTAGGCAATCGTTGATCTACAATGATTATTGTAGGCTTTCATCGAAGGAATAATAATATTGATGCAGTTATTCACCATCGGTCACTCTAATCATGAAATTGCCTCATTTATGCTTCTACTTAAGAAGCATAATATAACTGCCCTTGCTGATGTTCGTTCTCATCCTTATAGCCGATTTCTCAAGCATTTTAATCAGTCAATATTGTCAAATGCTTTAAAAAGTGAAGGCATTTACTATGTGTTTTTGGGCAAGGAATTAGGAGCCAGACCGAGCAGCGAAGAATGTTATGTCAATGGTAAGGCTTTATACGAAAAAATTGCGAAAACATCAGCTTTTAATCATGGAATTGAACGAATTTTACAGGGAGTGAAAAAACATCGAATTGCCCTTATGTGTGCGGAGAAAGACCCGATTGAATGTCATAGAGCGATTCTGGTTTGTCAACATCTACGTCATTGCGATTTAGATATTTATCATATTCTCAAAAATGGTGACTTGGAATCTCATGACCATCTGGAAGAAAGAATGCTGTTTAAACATAGTTTGACAGATTTTTCAGCAAGTAGTCAAAAAGAAATTCAGCTTTCTTTATTTGTCGAGCCAAATAGCAATATTCTCACAAAAGCAGAATGTTTGGAGAAAGCTTATAAGCTTCAGGGTGATGCAATTGCTTATATAGAAACAAGTGGTAATTATGATGAACAGGACAATCAATCTCTTTACAATCGGCTTTACTCAAAAGACTGCACAGAAGTTCTTTGATGACTTACAAAAAGCTGGTGTTAAGAGAGTTATAGATACTCGTTTAAATAATGTTTCCCAATTAGCAGGATTTAGTAAAAAAGCTGACCTAGAATATTTTTTAAAAGTCATCGGTGGCATTGACTATGTTCATGTTTTAGACTTAGCTCCAACTCAAGATATTCTTGATGAATATAAAAAGAAAAAAGTTGATTGGACAATATACGAACAAAAATTTAGACAACTTATTAGTAGCCGGAGGATTGAAACAAAAGTTTCTCCAGATGTAATTAATAACGCTTGTTTACTCTGTAGTGAGGCAAAACCTCATAATTGTCACCGTCGTTTAGTGGCCGAATATTTAAAGGAGAAATGGGGGAATGTCAATATATGTCATCTCTGAAAAAAATTGTCTGTCTTGCTAATTCATGGAAATTAAATGAACGCTGTATCGCTGGAATTGATATTAGTTCAGGAAATTGGGTTCGTCCTGTGTGTGATTCTCTTTATCCAGAAGATGGCAGGGTTCCACGAGCAGTTAGACTAATTTCTGGTAAAGAACCAAAAGTTTTAGATATTCTCGAAATTCCCCTTGCTGATACTGGCAATGATTTTGGGTTTGAATCGGAAAATCTTTCCGTTTTACCCGGTGAGTGGAAATGTGTAGGTAGATTCAATATCAATAATTTGGGAAAGTATTGTAGAACCCCAACAAAAATACTGCACAATTCAATTAAATATGTTAATCCTTCTTATTTGAAAAACCTTAATTTCAATCAACGTTATACTCTCCAGTTGATTCAAGTGCAGAGTTTTAGAGTATATCAAAAAGAAAATTCAAAAGGAAATTTTGAGTGGCGTGGCACAATTACAACAGCGAATGGTAACAGTTTGACAGAAGCAAAGATAACTGATCCCGTATTTGTCGAGAAATTAAATACAGGCTATCAACCTCAGCAAAACTGTTTTGTTACCGTCAGTCTTAGTCTGCCTTGGATCTCTTCGGCAAATTGGGAAGGAGAAGCTCCCTGCTGGAAATTAATAGCAGCTGTAATTGAATTACAGGAATTACGACTAGACAACTTTTTTATAAATTGTTGGCTCGAAAAAATCTCTGTTCGTGAAATTTTCAGAGCTATGAACAGTTGAGTTTAACAGACTGAAGTGGGCGAGGTAAATTTAGCATAAATGCTGGAGCGATCAAGCGAAAATAAGGCTCTTCTCAACTTTGTGTGATAAGTTTAACTTATATAGTAGCGATCGATCTTTGTGTCCTCTGTGTCTCTGTGGTTCCTTCCACTCCCTCGCCCGCAAGACTGTATCTTAGAATACATTTTACCCACCAAATCCAAAAGAACCCCATTTCCCTATCCTTGTCAATTGTGGATCAAAGCAGCTTGACATCCATATCTTGATAAATTTATCAAAGTTACTCTGGTTTGAGACTATCTAAAACTAATTTTATATCTAAATCAAGAGCTTGAGCAATTTGTTCGATCTTTAATCCTAATCCTATTAGTTTGGGAACAGTTTCTAGTTTTGCTTTAATAACATTGTTTTCAGTTTTATAAATATGATAATTTTCTATTTCTCGATTATTAGAAGGGTTATGACAGAAAGTAACCTGATCAATTTTTACAGATTTATTACCCAAATTATTAATACTATTGCTGACAATTAACCTTTCAATTGCTGATCGAACAGTTGATTTATTTAATTCTTCCCCTAACACTTCCGAAAGAATGCGCCAAAGTTCATAAGCTTTATCTCTGGCATGACCTTCAGAACAATTATATTTTTCTGCTATTTTTGCATATTTCTGACCATCAAAAACGTTCTTTAAAATCCCTAATTGCAATGTATCGAGATGCTTTCCCGTGTGGTCAAAAACCAGATTATCAATAAGTGAGAAGACTTCTTGGGTATCCATGGGAGTAATGTTAAGATTTGGAGACACAATACCGTCATTATCCGTTATTTTCCGATATTTGTAAACATAGTTAACAAAACCTCCGACAATATCCGTTTTTTTCCGTCTTGACAATGTTTAAACTTATTAGTTAGGATTCTGCTTATTATGGTTGTTTTTGCAGTAACTACTCACTATGAGAGCCATTAAAATCCTCTGTATGTTCATTGGTGTGGGATTAATTAATTCTGCTCCCATACAAGCAAACAATATGAGTAATGATATTTTAATTAGCCAATCTCGTCGTCAGTATGAATGTACGCGGAACGGAGTTAATCCCACTATATCAGGTTCTCTGTTTTCAGATGGATATAACTGTTTAATACCTATATCAGCAGGTAAGTGTGTAGGTTATGCTGATGCTTTTGGATACAGTCGTATTGGTAATCCAGATCCTAGAGGAATGATAAGCTGTAAGAATGTCGAAATTGCAGAAGATAGACTAACAGGGAAAAAATATTATCGATTTGGTTCAGGAGATAAATTTATCTTGGAAGGAAAATAAGTTTATTTTAGATTCTGTAATTATCTTTACAGTTGACCATTCTTGATCCCAGTCCATCCCATTTGCGGAACAGTTTTGATATTATAACCTGTAAACTCCCTCATTAATCTTCGGTCAATACATTCATCTAAAAGAAGCCTCATTTCACGCTACCCTATCAATAAGCTCTTTTTCAAATTCTGCAAGTAAGCTAATAACTCGTTCTCTTGTTACCGTCGGAAAACCCTCTAAAAAATCATCAATTGATTCTCCTGCTTTAAGATAATCAAAAAGTGTTTGTATCGGAACTCTAGTACCTGAAAAAACAGGAACACCACTCATAGTTTCAGGAGATACATGGATAAGAGGCGAATATTTAGCCATTTTGATTACCTTCTTAGCTTCTACAGAGTAGATTAACCCAGAGCAATGCGTCTTGTCTTCATATTCTAGCCTAGATTCTTGAAAAATGGGTTAAACTGATGCTAAATAGGGTTTGCTGACAAAGTACGGGCGAAGCATTCGGGCAATAACCTATCGGTGAAACCGTAGATTTTTTATCCGAATGCTTCGCCCCTACAGGACGCGGGCCGATGAAGACGCAAGGTTTTGAAGCACGATTCTCTCAAAATCTTGCACCTGTTTCGCGAGAAAAGCCACAAAACCCTTACCTTGCCTACATTTCACCTTTATTCAGCAAACCCTAAATAGGTTAGGGAAGTGACTTTCAGTTAATGATGCTAAAAATGAACAATAATCTAAAATCAAGCCGATAATGACTAAATGCAACCGACGGAAGCCCAACTTAGACAACTCTATCACCTAATTTCAATAAAGTCCGAAAACTATGCACGGGTAGGTTCTTTATGGGAGGGGATGGGGGTGATGACCTTCTCGACCCCTAACTATCAGTTAACGATTTTTAAAAGCTTCGATCGCCGCCGGCAAAGTATAGCTATCTCACCATTGAGATAACTGCTGTAGCTACAGGTCGATCTCTAACTGTTTACTCTCATCTTAACCAAATTCTTAAATCTTACTGAAATCGTCTAAAACTGACTGAAAGTGTCGGCTAATTTATCAGCAATTCCCTCGATCCAAATTTCATCTTGTTTAGTGTAACTGCGCGGTGCATTTGCCGCCAAAATTAACACCCCTTCCTTACCGATGGGTTGACAGATTAAGCCTTGGGTGTTTTCTGGCAAATAGTCAAACTCGATTTTAGCGGGATATAAATTTAAATTAACTAAATAAACGGCTTTACCAGTTTCTAAAACTCTTTTGATAATATTACTAACTTTAACTTCAGAATTCTGGCTTAAGATACCGCGACGTAATAAAACTTCTCCCCGATAATAAACGATCAGAGATTTTGTCACGGTGTTAGTTAAAAGTAAATGGGAGGCCCAAGCAAGCTCAATTTTAACCGGTTCTGGCAAATCTGGGGCAAATTCCAGGCCTTCGCGCCCGATTAATTCCACAGCATCCGGTAAGCGAGGTTGAACTCTTTGCCAGATTAAACCCACCAAAATTAAAACCCCACTCAAAATCACTCCCATCACATCGGAACGCGCTTGCGATGGGGTTAAATCGGCAGTGGCAAAACGATTAAACATTAATACCGTACCCCCGACGATGCCGGCGAACAGGGGTAACAGTCTTAAAATACGATTGGGATCAGCTGGTGCCATAGCTGAGAACTATTCCTCGTCTAGTTCTAAAATCCGCTGGAAAAGATAGCCTGTACCTCTAGCGGTGAGAATTAACTCAGGATTGCTGGGATCATCCTCTAATTTGGCTCGTAAACGGGAAATATGCACATCTACCACCCGCGTATCCACATGACGTTCGGGGGTATAACCCCAAACTTCCTGAAGGATTTCCGAGCGGGAAAAAGCTTCTCCCGATCGACTAACCAATAATTCCAGTAAACTAAATTCCATACCAGTCAGACGGATGCGTTCATCCCCCTTATAAACTTGGCGTTTATTGGTATCGATTTTAATTGAACCGATATGAATCACACCGGAACTAGGAATCCCTGGAGCGCCATTTTTCTCTACCCGACGCAACACCGAACGAATCCGCGCCTCGAGTTCTTTGGGAGAAAAGGGTTTAACCACATAGTCATCGGCACCCAATTCTAGTCCGGTAATTCGATCGGCCACATCCCCCAAAGCGGTTAACATAATGATAGGAATATCCGATTCTTTGCGGAGTTCCTGACAGACACCGTAACCGTCTAATTTCGGCATCATCACATCCAAAACCACTAAATCGGGTTCGGCAGTGCGGAAGGTTTCTAAAGCTTCCTCGCCGTCGGCGGCGGTGACGACTTCATAACCAATCATCGACAAACGAGTCTCTAAGATACGACGGATGCTGGCTTCATCATCAACAACGAGAATTTTTTCCTTCTGGTTCTCCAACTGAATTAACACTCCTTAGTTAAATAGTGTGATGAATTTTAAAGTTAAATAACGAGCGTTCCTGTTTATAGAATATCCTTTGGCCGTTATCATTAAGCCTGAATTTCCTATTTTATTTCTTTTATGGCAATTATCAATAACTTTATTGTCCCCCTCCCCCCATATCATACTTAACTAAATTTGACAAGAGAATTGATCCTCAAACCGCTTTTCTTTAACTTTTCTTAAAAAACATGGCGAA
The DNA here is from genome assembly GCF_041928595.1 of Microcystis sp. BLCC-F209. Taxonomy (NCBI): domain Bacteria; kingdom Bacillati; phylum Cyanobacteriota; class Cyanophyceae; order Chroococcales; family Microcystaceae; genus Microcystis; species Microcystis sp. BLCC-F209. Next base: position 4,891 of record NZ_JBHFLL010000026.1, on the reverse strand, counting down.
ATCGCGAACAATATATATCTGTAGTGCTTGTGGGGCGGAATCTCCCCAATGGTTGGGAAAATGCCCCAGTTGTGACACCTACGGGACTTTAGAAGAACAAGTGGTAGCTGGTGGCAATAATCAGGCGGTAAATCGCCCAGGATGGCAAAATAGTCGCCCAAATAACGGCAAAGGACAACGCAACCCGCAGCCGCGCATCTCGGTGCGCTTCTCGGAAATTACCCAGTATGAACAGGAACGTTTTCCCTCTGGGTACGGGGAATTTGATCGCGTTCTCGGTGGTGGCATTGTCCCCGGTTCTCTTGTACTAATTGGCGGCGATCCGGGTATCGGCAAATCGACGCTTTTACTGCAAGTTACCAACCAACTCGCCCAAAGATTACCGCGCATCCTCTACGTTTCCGCCGAGGAATCGGGACAACAGATTAAACTGCGGGCTGCCCGTTTGGGGGTGGGAGTGGTTGCCGTGGAGTCGGAAAATAACGGCAATGGCAAGGAGAAAAAAGCCTCCGAATCAACCGCAGAACTCGATAATCATCTCTACGTTTTGCCAGAAACCGATTTAGAGGAAATTTTGCGAGAATTAGAATCTCTACGCCCACAAGTGGCGGTAATTGACAGTATTCAAACTCTTTATTTTGGGGCCTTAACTTCCGCGCCGGGATCCGTCGCCCAAGTTCGCGAATGTACCTCCGCCTTGATGCAGGTGGCAAAACGGGAGAATATTACTTTATTAATTGTCGGTCATGTTACCAAAGAAGGGGCGATCGCTGGTCCGCGAGTTTTGGAACATTTGGTCGATACAGTGTTATATTTTGAAGGCGATCGCTATGCCTCCCATCGTCTCTTAAGATCCGTGAAAAACCGTTTTGGGGCAACCCATGAGATCGGTATTTTCGAGATGGTGGATCACGGTTTGGTGGAAGTGGAAAACCCCTCAGAATTGTTTTTAGGCAATCGCGACGAATTTTCCCCGGGTACGGCGACGGTGGTAGCCTGTGAAGGTACACGCCCGATTGTGGTGGAGTTACAGGCATTGGTTAGCCCTACCAGCTATGCTTCCCCGCGAAGATCGACTACTGGCATAGAATACAACCGATTACAGCAAATTCTCGCCGTTTTAGAAAAGCGCGTCGGCATTCCTTTATCGAAATTAGATGCCTATGTTGCCTCCGCGGGAGGGTTGGGAGTGGAAGAACCGGCGGCGGATCTGGGAGTTGCGATCGCTGTTGTCGCCAGTTTTCGCGATCGAGTCGTGGATCCGCGCACAGTTTTAATCGGGGAAGTGGGATTAGGCGGACAAGTCCGCTTAGTGTCGCAAATGGAACTAAGATTAAAAGAAGCGGCGAAATTGGGCTTTAAACGGGCGATTGTCCCCAGAGGTCAAGTTTATCCCGAAGATGTGGGCTTAGAAATTGTTCCAGTCGGCAAGGTAATCGAGGCAATTGTCGCCGCAATTCCCCCCCAGCAGCGCTTTGGGGAAGATCCGGAAGACGAGGAAGGGGAAGGGCAAGAATAACGGTACAATGCTAAAAAAGATTAAATTACTTGGGAGATTTTCACCATGTCTGTGTTAGCTGTTGCTGCTTTAGCGGGTTATCTGATCGTTTTTACCGGAATTGCCCTCGGTCTCTTTTTCGGTCTGCGCGCCGCTAAAATTATCTAGTATATAAACAGTAAAAAAGCTCTAGTGATCGATTTAACCGGTCACTATTGCCTATTGTAGGGGAGATAAAAAATGACTGTTATTCCCGACTTTAAAACTCTCTACGAAATTGATGATTCTCTCTGGTTAGAAGAAACCATCGAACTCTTGAAAGCGAAAAAATTTGACGCTTTAGATTTAGAGAATTTAATCGAGGAGTTAGAAGATTTGGGTAACGAAAAAAAGTTTCGTATTGCTAGTTTTTTACAGCAAATTATTAGACATTGTTTATTATTACAATTTTGGCCAAGGGAAAGAGAATATAATCAAAGTCATTGGCAAGCAGAACTGGTAAATTTTCAAGATCAATTAAATACCTACCTAACGGCAAGTTTACGGAAATATTTAGAACAAGAATTTGATAATATTTATCAGAAGGCACTCCGTTATGTGAGAAAAAAGACCAACAATCAAGTCAACTTTCCCAATACTTGTCCCTACAGTTTAGAAGAAATTCTCGATCCTAATTGGCTACCAACTTACGAATAAAGGAGATGATAATGACTGTTATTCCCGACTTAAAAACTCTCTACGAAATTGATGATTCCCTCTGGTTAGAAGAAACCATTGAACTCTTGAAGAATAGAAGATATGAAGATTTAGATTTAGAAAACTTAATCGAGGAGTTAGAAGATTTGGGAAACGAGAAAAAGTTTCGTGTTGCTAGTTTTTTACAGCAAATTATTAGACATTGTTTATTATTACAATTTTGGACAAGGGAAAGAGAATATAATCAGGCTCATTGGCAAGCAGAGATAATAAGTTTTCAATATCAGTTAAAGCGCTATTTAACCACAAATCTTCGCAAATATCTAGAACAGGAATTTGAGCAAATTTACTTTGAGTCCCTGCAATACGTTCGTAAAAAAACTGATAATAAAGTCAACTTTCCTGATATTTGTCCCTACAGTTTAGAAGAACTTCTCGATCCTAATTGGCTACCACCTTACGAATAAAGGAGATTAACAATGACTGTTATTCCCGACTTAAAAACTCTCTACGAAATTGATGATTCTCTCTGGTTAGAAGAAACTATAGAACTGCTCAAGGCTAAAAAATTTGACGCTTTAGACTTAGAAAATTTAATCGAGGAGTTAGAAGATTTGGGAAACGAGAAAAAGTTTCGTGTTGCTAGTTTATTAGAGCAAATTATTAGACATTTTTTACTCCTACAGTTTTGGACAAAGGAAAGAGCATATAATCAGGATCACTGGGAGTTAGAAATAGTCAACTTTCAAATTCAGCTAAAAAGACGCTTAACCACTAATCTCCGTAATTATTTACAAAATGAATTAACTAACATTTATGAAGATGCAGTTTTCTTTGTGCGGAAAAAGACAAAGAATAAAGTTACTTTCCCCGATACTTGTCCCTACAGTTTAGAAGAACTTCTCGATCCCAATTGGCTACCACCTTACGAATAAAGGAGATGATAATGACTGTTATTCCCGACTTAAAAACTCTCTGCGAAATTGATGATTCTCTCTGGTTAGAAGAAACTATAGAGCTGCTCAAGGCTAAAAATTTTGATGCTTTAGATTTAGATAATTTAATCGAGGAGTTAGAAGATTTGGAAAACGAAAAAAAGTTTCGTGTTGCTAGTTTTTTACAGCAAATTATTAGACATTTTTTACTGCTACAATTTTGGCAAGATGAAAGAACATATAATCGTTCTCATTGGCGCTCAGAAATTGTCAATTTCAAAAACCAGATCGATACTTATTTAACTAATAATCTCCGTAATTATCTCAGTCAAGAATTACCTCGTATTTACCAGAAAGCCTTAAATTATGTTAGAGAAAAAACCGATAATCAAGTTAGTTTTCCTGGAGAATGTCCCTACAGTTTAGAAAATCTGCTCGCTCTCGATTGGTTGCCTCCAGAAAATGAATAAAGGAAAAAACGAAATGCTGAAAAAGTTTCTACGTTGGCTAATTATTGGGGGAACCTTATTTTTCGTTCTCAGTAACCTTAAAAATAACTGGGATAACGTCACCTCAGTTAGAATTGAAAATCATGGCTGGTTATTTCTTTTCTTGGCACTTGTAACCACGGTTATTGCTCAAATTTGGGCAGGATGGGTGTGGACATGGATACTCAAAAGCTATCAACAACCGATTAAAACCTCCGCAGGAATTGGCATCTATATGATTACCAATTTAGGAAAATATCTACCCGGTAATATCGGTCATTTTTATGCTCGCATCGTGGCAATTAATAAAGCAGGAAGTGATTGGGGAACAGCTAGTTTAAGCGTTTTATTAGAACTTTTATTACTGGTATGTGCGGCCTTAGCCATAGCAGTAATTGGTAGTGGTTTAGGTTGGATGAAATCTAGCTCAAGTCTAGGGATACAGATATTAGTTTTAGGATTAATTTTAATCGGCATTCATCCCAAATTTTTAAATTATCCTCTCAAAATCCTTAGCCAAAAGAAAAAGATTGCTCAAGAACCTGTTTATCTAACTAAATATCCTCTCGTCCCTCTCCTGGGTGAAACTGGATTTTTATTGTGGCGCGGTGCGGGTTTTATTTTGGCTGGAATGGTGTTAAAAATGATTGCCCCCGCTCAGATTTTACCCCTCTTAGGAACCTTTAGTTTTGCTTGGTTATTGGGGTTAGTTGTCCCCGGAGCGCCGGGGGGATTAGGAGTTTTTGAAGCCACAGTGATCGCACTTTTAGACGCAGAAAACTTTCCCGCCGCTAACGTACTTGTCACCGTTGCTATCTATCGTTTAATTAGCATTCTCTCCGAAGTCATTGCCGCCGGAATCGGGACAAAATTAGTTAAAGATAAAGCCAAGTTTTTTGGTTAGCTTAGGGATATTAGTCGGGCCTGTTAGCCCAATGTAACCCATCCAGAAGAAAAGTTTTGATCATTGTTAAGCCAAGATAATTTTCTCAACTCCTAAAATCTATCTCCTCACTCCTAAATTCTGATGTAACATAGGATCAATAATCAGCAAAAATCTGGACACTCCCACCTAGAGAGGCCGAAAAAATGACGATTGCCAAAAGCGACGAAACTGCCACCTCTCCGGCACCGATAGAAGAAGATTTCGAGGACTTTTGGGAACCACCCCCACCCCCCACAGACTTAATTTTTGATGATGGTGAACCCTTGGAAAGCAACCGACACCGCATTGCCATGAATGTCTTGATTCGCTCCCTACAGCAGGGTTACGG
>NZ_JBHFLL010000259.1:0-9260 GCF_041928595.1 Microcystis sp. BLCC-F209 | reverse complement strand
GAAGGCTTTTGTAGTAACGATTCTGGTTTGAATCACACAATTTAGAGAACCGTTAAAAATCTATGAACTCCCGAAAAGGCTTGCCATCTAAGCATTTCGCATCTAAGTACAATTTCTTATTGCAAAAGTGGGATGCTCCCTTTACAATCGTTGTCGAGTGGTAGAATTTAACTTAACAATTCTTGAATCCGCTTCTAATCTTCGTACTCAATACAGTTTTTCTTTTTGGGATAGTTTAATTGTAGCTAGTGCCTTAGCATCCGATGCTAGTATTCTTTACTCTGAAGATATGCAGGATGGGTTAATAATATCTAATCAAATAACTTTAATTAATCCCTTTCGATCAAGTTGATTATCAGTATGATATTATTAAATTACTCATTTAATCAATAGTGATGAATAGGCAACAAAAGCGAGTTTTATCCCTATTTTCTGGCTGCGGGGGAATGGACTTAGGATTAGAGGGAGGTTTTTGGGTACACCAAGACTGTATTAATGAAAATATTCATCGAGATTGGATAGTAGAAAGACGGGAACCATGGCTAAAACTACCGCGCACTACTTTTGAAACTGTCTTTGCTAATGATATAACTAAAGCTGCTCATAATGCTTGGATTCCCTACTTTGAAAAAAGGGGTAAAAAGAATGTATTTCACTTGGGGAGTATTGTAGATTTAGTCAAACAAGCAGAAAAAGGAGAGTTTCAGTTTCCCAGTAATATCGATGTAGTAACGGGAGGTTTTCCCTGTCAAGATTTTAGTGTTTCAGGAAAAAGAAAGGGGTTTAATTCTCACAAAAGTCACACGGGTAAACTACTAGACGAGAGTGAAGATAGTTTTCAGGACAATCGCGGGAAACTCTATTATTGGATGAAGAGAGTTATTGAATTAACCTTACCTAAAGTTTTTATTGCTGAAAATGTCAAAGGTTTAATCTCTTTGGCCAATGTTAAAGATATAATTGAAGATGATTTTAGTGCCATTGGTAAAGATGGATATATAGTTATCCCTAAACTTCTCTTTGCTCCCGATTATGGAATTCCCCAAACTAGGGAAAGAATTATCTTTATCGGTTTAAATAAAACCTATTTAAAAGCGACAGCGATAGGACATCTAGAAAATAATGATATTTTTCCGCATTCAACCCATAAAGTTATTAAGCATCAATTAAATCTGTTTGAGTCAATATATCCTCTTAAAACTTACAGTACAGTGGGTCAGATATTATCAGGTTTAGCAGAACCAGAAGATGAGTTATTTGACCTCTCACAAAAAAGTTATTCAAAAGCTAAACATTATGGAAAAACTCAGGGACAAATCGAGGTTAATTTACAGGGTTTAGGTCCGACTATTCGCTCGGAACATCACGGTAATATTGAATTTAGGAGATTATCTTTAGAATTAGGGGGAAAGATAGTTAATGAGTTAGAAGCAGGGTTAAAAATGAGACGTTTAACTGTGCGGGAATGTGCGAGAATACAGACTTTTCCCGATGATTTTGAATTTGTGCGTCCACAAAACAAGGGAGATGAAAAATATTCACTTTCGGCTACGGATGGTTACAAATTAATTGGTAATGCTGTGCCACCTTTGCTTGCTTACCATATTGCTAGACACCTAGAACATCAATGGAATTATTTGTTTGAAGATATTTATTCAGTCGGCAAAAACTTATGTGTAGCATTGCCTTAATAAATAAAAATCATCTCCTGACGACCGACTCCTCAAAATCCCAACTTTACACCTCACCCTTAATACCATTTTCTTTATTCGTGGCAGACATCCTACACCCCTCTCCCAGAACTGGAGAGGGGTTAGGGGTGAGGGTAATTACCATCCCTAACGTTACTGTTACTTTAGAAAAATGGTATAAGATAACTGCTATAATCTGGTCTTCTTATTCTTTGGTGTGATAGGTTTAACTCAATATATAAGCGATCAATCTTTGTGTTCTTTGTGTCTTTGTGGTTCGTTCCAGTCGCTCACTAGCATCACTGTATTTTAGAATACATTTTACCCGCCAAACCCAAGAGAGTCATAACCTGAGTTCGGAATCAGGGAAAACGGCAAAATTTCCCTAACCCGAACTCACCTTGATTACAAAACCTTATGGGTGTGAGAATGTTGTTTGACGTTATCCTCCGTCCGCACCAGATGAACAGCATTTAAGATGCGTTTTTTCTCTAGGGAAAAGTTTAAATCGTCTTTTTGGCCGCCCAAGGGGATTAACCCTTGTAGGTGGGGTTGATTTTTATAGGTGCGAGTTGCAGCAATCGCCCTTTCGACAAAATTCTCGCATAATTGGGCATTATCGGGGAAATTACTGGGTATTTGAGGATTATCGTCCTGAAATACCTCTCCTAAAGCCATGGCGCGGGCAAATTCGTAGGAAGTGGGAATTCCTTTGACAATTGCTTCTAGAGCTGCCGAGGGAATCGGTTCTAACACCGCCACTTTTTCTAATTCTCCCTCCTGTTTGAGAAAACAAATCGCTAAACCGAATACACAATAATCATCTTTTGTCAAGTCAGAAATGTTTAAGAATTGTGTCGCTGTGGCCATTATTTTAATCCTGAGTCGCTCTTTCTTTAATCTTGGGGGCGATGAGCGATCGAATCAAGGTTTTTATTAAGAGATATGAATGAGAAAAATTTAGCAGGGTTGGGCGGCGCTAACGCCCCAAGACGCAAAAAACTGAGAACTGTTAGACTAGAAACCAGCAGATTAACTGATAAACGAGCTTTATGTCACCCACCCTACTCATCTCCAAAGAACTCCCCACCCTGAAATATAATCCTAGTCTGGAGCGCTTTGATAGCTCTTGGGCGGCCCCTTTGTCCACTCTTCTGGGACTGGGACGGGCTGCCGGGGCGACTTTTATCGAATTTTTCCTGGAAAGAGTCAACTATATCAGTTGTTTAGCCGAAGATGACAGCATCACCAGTCTCTCACCGAAACTATCTACAGGGGCAGGAATCCGCCTTTTTCGCGGGAAAGCCGATTGTTATGTCAGTACCAACGATTTAAGCTTCCAAGGCTTAAAAAATGCCCTAGAAAAAGGTTTATCGATTCTCGGTTTAAACCTACCCAGTCCTAACGCGTATATTCCCGAAATCAATCTGGAAATGTTCCGGGATTATGCCACGGTCAAAAATAAAGATATTTGGCTCAATAATTGCAGTTCTTTGGGAGAAATGGGTGATATTCTCCTCGCTGCCAACGGTAAATTAAATCAGAAAGCCTCTCACGTCCAATCTCGTCGCGCCGCTTATTTTCGCGATTGGCAAGAAATTTTAGTTGCCGCTAGTGACGGCACTTTTGCCCGGGATATTCGCCTCACCCAATCGGTGGGCTATAATCTCCTCTGTGCCGATGGGGCTAATCGTTCTAGCATTGGTAAACGGTTGGGTAGTACCAGTAATCCCGATTTTCTGCGGACGTGGAATGCCGAGGAATCGGCGGCAGAAGTGGCCGAATCGGCGGGTAAAATGCTTTACGCTGACTATGTAGAATCCGGCAGTTATCCCATCGTCATGGCCAATGAATTTGGCGGCGTTATCTTCCACGAAGCCTGCGGTCATTTGCTAGAAACTACGCAAATTGAGCAAAAAACCACACCCTTTCTCGATAAAAAAGGCGAAAAAATCGCCCACGACAACCTGACGGCTTGGGACGAGGGATTATCCGATAAAGCTTTCGGTACTATCGATATGGACGATGAGGGAATGCCGGCCCAGCGTACTCTCCTAATTGAAAATGGTATCCTAAAAAACTTCATTGCCGATCGCACCGGTTCAATTAAAACCGGCCATCCGCGCACGGGTAGCGGTCGCCGTCAAAACTACACCTATGCGGCCGCTAGTCGGATGCGGAATACCTACATCGCCCCTGGGGAATATACCCTCGATAATCTCTTTAATTCCATCGATAAAGGCATTTATTGCAAAAAAATGGGCGGTGGTAGTGTGGGGGCGACCGGTGAATTTAATTTCGCCGTCGAGGAGGCCTATCTTATCGAAAATGGCAACCTGACTAAACCCCTGAAAGGCGCGACTTTAATCGGTTCAGCCAAGGAGATTATGAATAAAATCTCTATGTGTTCCCAAGATTTAGGTCTAGCGGCGGGTTTTTGCGGTTCTGTCAGTGGCAGCGTTTATGTCACCGTTGGTCAACCCCATTTAAAAGTAGATTCTATTACCGTTGGCGGTCGTTAATCATGACTTTAGTAATTCTCTACTATTTCCTCATTGCCATCATGATAGTGGGGATAATTGGCGAACTGCTGCCCGCTATCCCCGGCATGAGTTTGATTTTAATCGCCATGCTGGTGTGGGGTTTTGTCACCAAATTTGCGGGGATGGGGGTCGCTTTAACCGTGGCCTTTGTTATCCTTCTCCTCAGTCTGGGGGTGGAATTCCTCGCTAGTTATCTCGGCGCCCAAAAAGTTGGGGCGAGCAATTGGAGTCAAATCGGTCTAGTAGTGGGTTTATTAGCGGGAATATTCGGGCTTTTACCCGCTTTACCCATTGGCGGCCCGATTATCGGTCTATTTGTCGGTCCTGTGGTGGGGGCTTTTTTGGGAGAATACGCCTATCGTCGCGATTTGGAATTAACCCCCCGTTTGCAACAATCCCTAAAAGTCTGTGTCGGTATCGTCGTCGGTACGGTTATCGGTCACGTTGCCAAAGCTATGCTGGCCACGGCTGCCGTTATCGTCTTTATTGTCACCACTTGGCCCAATCTCTCTTCAGTTATCAGTTATCAGTTATCAGTTATCAGTTATCAGTTATCAGTTTTCAGAACGTAGGTTGGGTTGAAGCATGAAACCCAACGCCCGCATGGTTTACGCTACCGCTAACCCATCCTACAAATAATTGTGCCTCCCTACTTATCCAGCTTACGGCTGACCGCTATCAGTTATCAGATTTGAGTTTTCAGTGGACACTGTTAAGTGGCAAGTTCTGAGCTTTCTTTTCACTGATTACTGATTACTGTTTACTGATAACTGAAAAATCCTCCAACACCCAAAAAAATCTATGCCAAAAGTTGAAGATATCGCCCAAATCGCTAATTCTAGCGCCCAAGCTTTAGGAATTGCTAAATACGACATCTATGGTTCTTCTGTCGATGAAACCGATGTGGATGTGTTTCAAGGGGAACCGAAACAGGTACAAGCTTCCAATCGTTCCAGCGTTATCGTTCGCGTCTGGAATCAGGATAATCAAGTCGGTGTCACCTCCACCACCGATGTGGACCCGGTGGGACTGCAATTAGCCCTAAAAACCGCTCAGGAAGCCAGCGTTTTTGGCGTTAAGGAAAATGTCCCCGATTTTAGTCCCGCTGCCACCGCACCCACCACAGAAGTGGCCAGCGAAATGTCTAATCAAGCACCAGTATCCACTCTCATCGATAAGTTATTAGCCGCCGAAAAATCCCTACTAGCAGCCCATCCGGCTATTGCCAGTGTTCCCTATAATGGTTTGGGACAACAGCAGGTCAGACGTTTTTATCTCAATAGCGACGGGGCAATGCGTCAGGAAGCGCGTAGTTATGCCAGCGTGTATTTATACACCAAAACCGAACAGGAAGGCAAAAAACCCCGCAGCGCTGGTGCTTTTCGGGTTAGTCCGGGCCTGGAAAAATTAGATATCGATGGTTGCATCGAGGAAGCGATTACCAAAACTGTTAGCCATCTGGACTATCAACCGATTACCACGGGTAAATATTTAGTGGTTTTTGCCCCCCGCGCCTTTTTGAGTCTAATGGGAGCATTTTCTAATCTGTTTAATGCCCAAAATGTCCTTGATAAACAGAGTCTTTCTACTCCTGAATCTTTGGGAACACAAATCGCCGCTACTGCCTTAAATTTGTGTGATGATGCCCTCCATCCAGCTAATGTTTCCGCAGAAACTTTTGATAGTGAAGGCACTCCTACCCGTCGTGTGGAATTAATTAAAGAGGGGATTTTGAGTAATTTTCTCCATAGCACGATTACCGCTAAACGGATGAATACAGAACCGACTGGCAACGGTAACATTGGGTCAAAAGTAACGGTTAGTCCCCATTTTTATCACGTTTTTGCTAGTGCTAATCAACCAAAAAGCTATTCTTTGGAAACAGCAGAAAATGTGGTTTTAATTGATAGTTTACAGGCACTTCATGCGGGAGTTAATTCTCTACAAGGTTCCTTCTCTTTGCCCTTTGACGGTTGGTTAGTGAACAAAAATGAGCGCGTTAGCATCGATTCCGCTACCGTAGCCGGGGATATTTTAACACTGCTGAAATCGATTGTTTATCTGGAACCGGAAGCAGTTATTACTCCCAGTGGTGTTTGTCCCTACGTTTGGGTAGAGGGTTTATCAATCACAGGAGAAGCTTAACACTATACCTGACCAAAAATAGGGGGTATTAACTAGGGTAATACCCCCCGCCAGATGGATGCTAATTTTATAGTCGTGGGTAAGCTGTTGACTATGCAAATTATACTAAATCTGGTTATTAAAGACTGATTATTTATTCTCCCTTTTGCCTTTTGCATGAGTAGAAAACGGGTTTCTCCGAAAAACCCGTTTTATGTGCGTTACTCAACGGATTTAGTATAAATCTGGTTATTAAAAACTGATTAGGGTTTGCGGCAAAAAGTAGGGGCGAAGCATTCGGATAGAAAATCTACGGTTTCACCATAGGTTATTGCCCGAATGCTTCGCCCCTACAGGACGCGGGCCGATGAAGACCCAAGGTTTTGAACCACGATTCTCTCAAAATCTTGCACCTGTGGGAGCGAAACAGGACACTAAAACCCTTATCTCGTTTATATTTCACATTTATTCAGCTTTAGTATTACTCCTAATTAAGAACTATTTTTCAGCCGGGGGAAACCAATTATCATCTAATGTTTGTTCGAGGGATATATGAGCGTCTGAATTGAGGGAAAAAAGCTGAGAAACTGATTTAATCGCCACTGGATAAACTTTATCATACATAGCCGCTAATTCTGGCCGTAAGCTGGGACTATCTTCTAAACGATGCTGAATTTGGGCGCGAAAATTGACTATTGCTGCCGCCCAATGATTACCTGACCGTTTTTTTTCTTCTTGCCAATAAGCCAGCTTTAAAAGATGTTCGATAAGACGGGTTAACAGACTCATTAAAGCTCGTCTATCACTTTTTCCCATACTCTCGATTTCTTCAATTAAATTATCCCAATCTACCTGCTCAAAATTGCGCTCTCGTAACTGTTTTACCGTCTCTTTTAGCCATTGATTATAATCAGTTTCGTAGGCAGTTGACGACATAATTTAACTCTCCATAGAAAATTACTTAGTAGATTAAGAAAGGTTAATGGGTGTATCCATTGATAGATAGGGTTTTTCGGCTATTGTAGTAGATATCTATGGGGGAAATCCAGATATATTCTAGAACGTGAGGTGTGGAACCTGACGCGATTGCCCATAAAAATGCCAGGTTTTTGAATGTGGACTCGTTGAACCAAGAATCCCGAAGCGCTGGGGTGGGAGTGTCAATCGGATTCTCTCAGGAAACCCGCTTTCTAAATTGCAGTAAGATTGAGGGCATAGTATGGCAATTTCGTAGGCGATGAAGGCAGCAGCAGTTATTGAACAGTACAAAAACGGGCGACGGGATTTCCGGGGGGAATCCTTGCGGGGCGGTAACTTTCGCGGTGCGGACTTAACAGGGGCGGATTTCAGTGGTTGTGATATACGCGGGGCAAATTTTAGTCGGGCGAATTTGACGGGGGTGAAGTTTACCTGGGCGAAGGCGGGATTGCAGAAGCGGTGGCTGGTGATTTTGTTGGGGTTGGCTTTGGTGTTAACTGTGGTTTCGAGTTTTTTTTCCGCCTTCGTCGGTTATATGGTGAGCTTAATTTTTGCTCCAACCAATCGAGAAACTCAATTGATTGGTTGGTCTAGCTTAATCTTTCTCATCTCCACTTTCCACATCGCTTGGCGCAAAAATATTTTGACCGTAGCAGGAGCCTTCGCCGGAGCAGGAGCCTTCGCCTCAGTCGGAGTCTTCGTCGGAGTCAAAGTCGGAATTGTAGCCGTAGGCTTAGCCGGAGTCGGAGTCTTCGTCGGAGTTTTAACCGTAGCCTTTGCCCTAGCCATAGCCGAAGCCGCAACCGAAGCCTTCTCCGTAGTCGTAGCCATAGCCATAGCCTTCTCCGTAGCCCCAGTCATAGCCTTCGGCGTAGCCCCAGCCCCAATAGCCCCAGTCATAGCCTTCGGCGTAGCCTTGACGCTATTTTACTGTTGGCTCGGTTGGCTGACCCTTAAACAAGAACACCGCGATCCTTGGTTGCGTAAAATTGTGATAGCCTTTGCTGCTATTGGTGGCACATCCTTTTTTCAAGCCAATTTAACCGCAACAGATTTTACAGGAGCCACCTTAAAAAGTACCAATTTTAATCAGGCAATCTTGAATAAAACAATTTTTAAACAAGCAATTAAATTGGAATTAGCCCGCCCCGACAATACCTTATTAGCCAATCCCCGGGTTAGAGAATTTTTGATTGATTCCCGCACCGGAAGCGGAAAAGACTTTGCCCAAGCCGATTTACGGGGGGCATACCTGGAGGGGGCAAACCTGCAAGCTGCCAACTTGCGCCTCGCCGATATCAGTGAAGCCAGCTTGCAATACGCCAACCTTGCGGGGGCAAACCTCACCGAAGTCAACGCCGTCAATGCCGATTTGCGCCATGCTACTCTGACGGGTGCTTGCGTGGAAAATTGGAATATTGATGCTACTACCCAACTGGATGAGGTGGACTGTCAGTATATTTACTTGCTTAATGGGCAGAAAGAGCGCCGCCCCAGCAGTGGCGAATTTCAACCGGGCGAATTTACTAAATTATTTGCCGAAATGTTCGACACCGTTGACCTGATTTTCCGCAATGGGGTAGATTGGAAAGCTTTCATCGCCGCCTTAAAAGAAGTGCAAGTGCAGAATGAAAATACGCCGCTTCAGGTGCAGAGCATTGCCAATAAAGGAGATGGCGTGATAGTGGTAAAAGTCCATGTACCGTCCGACACTGATAAAGAGAAAATTCATCAAGAATTTAACCAAAATTATCAACTACAACTCGCAGCCATCGAAGCCCAATATAACTGGACTTCCCCGTTGACAAAAAGCCATAAGCTGTGCTGTAGAAGGGATTAAGAGAATTTACGCCGCCCCGTTACTGGGTACAAATCAGGGAAACTCCCAATAAATCTAACGCTTTTTGTTGCAGTTGGGTCGGTC
>NZ_JBHFLL010000258.1:0-11433 GCF_041928595.1 Microcystis sp. BLCC-F209 | reverse complement strand
GCCAAGCTTTTCTGGTCGGAACCCCCTAAGCCGAGTTTTCAAGGTGCTGCGCCGTCCACTTGGTTTTCGAGACTGGCCTTTTAATTCTAACGTAAAGCCAACCTAGAACGGCGGGGTTTCAGACCCAAAATTTCCGATGATTATTATCTGAATTTCGGAGTTATCCGTTATATTTTGGCTTTTTATTCAGGAGATAGGAGTCAGGGTGATAGGGTTTTGGGGTGATAGGGATTTAGGGGTTTAGGGAAATTTCATCCAAATGCTCCACTACCCCACTACCCCACTTCCCCACTTCCCCACTTCCCCACTTCCCCACCTCCCCAATTCATAATTCATAATTCCCACACCCCACTTCCCCACTTCCCCACCTCCCCACCTCCCCAATTCATAATTCATAATTCATAATTCATAATTCCCACACCCCACTTCCCCACTTCCCCGATAATCGCAAAAAAACTTCATCAAGAGGGGAACAACTTCCAGTAAGATGAAAAATGGTCAGTGAAAAAGCTAACCGAAATTTATTGTCGGAAATGGCAACACCGCCCCATTTCCCCAGACCCTAGAGGCTAGAGTCAGGTAAACCAGCGGATAAAAATTGACATCCATGAGTACAGAAATTTTCGATCGAGTTAAAAAAATTGTTGTGGAACAATTAGAAGTAGAGGATCTGGGTACAGTTACCCCCGAAGCAAGCTTTGCTAATGATCTGAAAGCTGATTCCCTTGATGTGGTCGAGTTAGTGATGGCTTTAGAGGAAGAATTTGATATTGAAATTCCCGACGACGCAGCCGAACAAATTGACACTGTAGGCAAAGCTGTCGATTATATTAGCGAGAAAGTAGGAGCAACCGCCTAGTTATTGCGGGAAAATTGACAATTAGAATTAAATATCTGGGGCAAAATCTGCCCTTATTTTTGAACAAACATGACAGAATTGCCATTAAAAAGGGTTGTCATAACGGGGATGGGTGCGATCACTCCCCTCGGCAATAATCTAGCAGACTATTGGACAGGCTTAATCAACGGCAAAAGTGGCATTGGTTTAATTACCCACTTTGATGCCTCCCGTCACGCTTGTCGCATTGCTGGGGAAGTGCGGGGTTTTGACCCCCACGACTATGTGGATCGCAAAGAGGCAAAGCGCATGGACCGTTTCGCTCAATTTGCCGTCGCCGCTAGTTTGCAAGCGCTGCAAGATTCTCGATTAGTTATCGACGCTCTCAATGCCGATGATATAGGCGTACTAATCGGTACGGGCGTAGGCGGCATCAAAGTGCTGGAGGATCAACAGGAAATTTACTTGACAAAAGGTCCGAGCCGGTGTAGTCCCTTCATGATCCCGATGATGATTGCCAATATGGCCGCTGGTTTAACCGCCATCCACACGGGGGCCAAAGGACCGAGTAACTGCACCGTGACCGCTTGCGCTGCCGGTTCCAACGCCATCGGCGATGCTTTTCGTCTAGTACAAAGGGGTTTAGCCAAAGGGATGATCTGCGGTGGGACGGAAGCCGCCGTTACCCCCCTAGGATTGGCCGGTTTTGCCTCCGCTAAGGCCCTGTCCACCCGCAACGATGACCCCACCCGGGCCAGTCGTCCCTTTGACAAGGATCGGGATGGTTTTGTTATGGGGGAAGGGGCAGGAATTTTGATTATAGAGGAATTAGAAACGGCCTTAGCCCGTGGGGCGCGGATTTACGCCGAAATGATCGGTTATGGTCTGACTTGCGATGCCTATCACATGACCGCACCGGTTCCAGATGGTCGTGGGGCCACCAGAGCGATCGAATTAGCGATCAAAGATGCCGGTTTGACTCCGGCGGCAATTAGCTATATCAACGCCCACGGAACCAGTACAGGGGCCAATGATCCCACGGAAACCAAGGCGATTAAAAAAGCTTTAGGAGAATCGGCCTACCAAATCCCCATCAGTTCCACCAAATCGATGACAGGCCACCTTTTAGGCGGTTCTGGCGGTATTGAAGCCGTGGCCACGGTCATGGCGATCGCTAATGATCGGATTCCCCCGACGCTCAATCTGGACAATCCTGACCCCGATTGTGATCTTGATTACGTCCCCTACGAAAGTCGTCAGCAGATAGTTAACGCTGCCCTCTCCAACTCCTTTGGATTTGGTGGCCATAACGTCACCTTAGCTTTTAGAAAATATGCTTGAGTCGATGCCCCTGAAAGAGTAATCTGTGAGTGGCTCCCTCTTTAACCTGGTCTTATTTTTGTAGTTCATTCTAAAAAACATTATGGTTGTCGCCTCCCAATCCCTCGAAGAACTTTGTATTAATGCGGTGCGTTTTTTAGCGGTGGATGCCGTAGAAAAAGCTAAATCCGGACACCCCGGACTGCCCATGGGAGCCGCTCCCATGGCCTTTGTTCTCTGGGATCAATTCCTGCGTTTTAACCCGAAAAACCCCCAATGGGTCAATCGCGATCGTTTTGTTCTCTCCGCCGGTCACGGTTGTATGCTGCAGTACGCTTTGATGTACCTGACCGGATACGATAGCGTTCCCCTAGAGGAAATTAAACAATTCCGGCAGTGGAAATCGAAAACCCCCGGCCACCCCGAAAATTTCGTCACGGAAGGGGTGGAAGTGACCACCGGTCCCCTGGGTCAAGGGATTGCCAATGGTGTGGGTTTAGCCCTAGCAGAGGCCCATTTAGCGGCCCGTTTCAACAAACCGGATGCCAAAATTATCGACCATTACACCTATGTCATTTTGGGTGATGGTTGCAATATGGAGGGAATTTCCGGGGAAGCTTGTTCTTTAGCCGGTCACTGGGGTTTAGGCAAGTTAATCGCTCTCTACGATGATAACCATATCTCGATCGATGGTTCCACCGATATCGCTTTCACCGAAGACGTGAGCAAGCGTTTTGAAGCCTACGGTTGGCACGTTCAGCACGTCGAGAATGGTAACACCGATTTAGATGCCATTGCCAATGCGATCGCAGCTGCCAAAGCTGTCACCGATAAACCCTCGATGATTAAAATCACCACCACTATCGGTTATGGTTCCCCCAATAAGTCTAATACCGCCGATGTTCACGGGGCAGCTTTAGGAGCAACGGAAATCGAGTTAACCCGGAAAGCATTAGGTTGGGAATACGAGCCGTTTGTGGTTCCCGATGAGGTGTTAAATCGTTTCCGGCAAGCAGTGGACAAGGGAGCGACGGCAGAAACGGACTGGAATAAGTTATTTAACGAATATCAGGCCAAATATCCCGCAGAAGCGGCTTTATTTGAACAGTTAACCACCGGTCAACTGCCGGAAGGTTGGGAGCAAGCTTTACCGGTTTATAAACCCGAAGATAAGGCGCTGGCTAGTCGTAAACACTCGGAAATCTGCTTAAATGCCCTTGCGGGGGTTTTACCCGGTTTAATCGGTGGTTCGGCGGATTTAACCCACTCTAACTACACGGAATTAGAGCATTTTGGTAATTTCCAAAAAGGCAGTTATCAGGAGCGTAACGTCCATTTTGGCGTAAGGGAACACGCGATGGGGGCGATTTGTAACGGTATTGCTCTCCATAACACGGGATTGATTCCCTACGGGGCGACTTTCCTGATTTTCACCGACTATATGCGGAATTCTATCCGTTTATCGGCCTTGTCAGAAACTCGCGTCATCTGGGTAATGACTCACGATTCCATTGCCCTAGGGGAAGATGGACCGACTCACCAACCCGTGGAACACGTTGCTTCTCTGCGCGCTATTCCTAACCTCTTAGTCATGCGTCCGGGAGATGGTACGGAAACTTCCGGTGCTTATAAAGTAGCGGTGAGCGAAACTAAGCGCCCGACGTTACTAGCATTATCCCGTCAAAATCTGCCCAATTTAGCAGGAACTTCCCTTGCGGGTGTGGCTAAAGGTGCTTATATTATCACCGATTGTGAAGGTACTCCCGATGTCATTCTCATCGGTACGGGTGGCGAGTTGTATCTCTGCGATAAAGCGGCTGCGGTGTTAAAAGAAGCAGGAATTAAAGCCCGCGTCGTTTCTATGCCCTGTTGGGAGCTATTCGAGGAACAATCGGCAGAATACAAAGAATCGGTATTGCCGAAAGCAGTGAAAAAACGTCTCGCGGTGGAAGCGGGTTCAACCATGGGTTGGCATCGTTACATCACCGATGAGGGGGATGTGTTGGGGGTTGATACCTTCGGCGCTTCTGCTCCAGGAGGTGTGATTCTAGAGAAGTTCGGTTTTACCGTGGATAACGTGGTAGCGAAGGCAAAAGCGTTGTTAGGTTAATTAAACTTTGATTTTGTGGAAAAAGCCCGCGCAAGCGGGTTTTTTTGTGGTTATAGGTCAACCTAGTTTAGGCTTTAGGGTTAGTTCATGTAAAAATGTAAAGTAGGAAGCTTTAGTAGTTAGCCAAAACCTTTACACTTGAGATAATTATCACGATTCCTAGAGCCATGACTAAAGGGGAAAGCCCTATATCGAAGGAAACAATCAAGAGCCTAACACTAGATATAGAAGGCTCACTGTTGTCTTTTGATAAATTTATCAAGGCTCAAGAACAATTAGCAATACTACTCCATGAAGTAGATAAAACCCTTGCTAACAAAAATCGCCCCCTGATAAATTGGAGAATCTCTCAAATTCATAGTGGCAGCATTCATCTTACTTTAGAAGGAATGCCTCAAGATCAGATTACACCTAGTCAAATTTCTGAAGTTATTAAGACTGTAGAAAGGGGAATAGTAACAATTTTAGAACATCCGATTCGCCCTAAGTATTTTTCTGATCGAGCTTTAGAAAGTGCGCGATCATTAGCAATATTGAAAGAAAGAGATGAGTTTATGGTGCAATTGGGCTTTGATTCGAGGTGTATCGACTTGAATCAAGCTTTGATTGCTAATGTTGATGAAATTATCGGGGGAAAATATCAAAGTTTTGGTACTGTAGAAGGTGTGCTTAAAGCTATTGATGTAAGTCGTCAACCTATTTTTAGAGTTTACAATTTATTGACTAATAAGGGTGTTAAATGTTACTTTGAACCAAATTTACTTGATAATATCAAAGAATATCTAGAAAAAAGAGTCTCTGTATCGGGGATAGTTACCTCTAGAGAAGATGGGGAAAAAATCGGTATTAAAGTTGAGTCAATTAATCTTTTTCCTCAGGAAAAAGATTTACCTAGCATTGAGGAAATGATCGGAATTTTGGGAGGAAGTAATTGATTCGTCCAACAAAAAAGCTACACTACTGGGATTCTTGTGTTTTTTTAGCTTTCCTGAAAAATGAAAAGGATAAAATTAATGATTGTATTTCTGTTCTCAAAGCAGCTGAAAATGGTCAGGTAATAATTGTGACTTCTGCTCTTACTTTTATTGAAGTGGTGAAATTAGAAAAAGGACAGCCAAAATTACCTAAAGAAAGTGAGGAAAAAATCAGAGATTTTTTCCGACATGAGTGGATTTATATTTATGATGTGGACAGAAAAGTTGGCGAACTAGCCAGAGAATTGATGTGGCAATATCAGGCACTAAAACCTCAAGATGCCACTCATGTGGCGACTTCAATTAAAGCCAGAGTGGATGTTTTAGATACTTTTGATGACTACTTGCTGAAACTCTCTGGAGAAATCGGTGATCCTCCTTTAATAATTAGAAAACCTTTTTTTGAAGTTCAACTTGATCTTTTTTAAAAAAATACCCATTCTCGCGCAGGAAAATTACAAATCGAATTACCGAACACAAAAGGTCTAAATTGATAGGAATACCTTCAACAAGCATCAATATTCACAAAGATCAATATATTGAAACAGATTTTGATTTAGTGATTACATCTCTTGCCAATGCTTTTTTTTAGACCAATTTAGAAACGGGACTATTTGTTGGGAAGCCCACACCAAAAGAGCAAATATTTTTAAGCAAAATTAATATTAATAATCAAGAAGAAGCCCTTTTAAAAATGTACGTTGCCAGAAGTAAAGATTTAACAGCAAATCAAACCAATCATATCAATTGTTCTCGCCAGAAATGCCACGATAACAACTGTAATTTCATCCCTAATTATCCCAAAATTTTCTTTGATGTTAATACGGCTGAACCTCTACAACCATGGCTCCCGATCGAAAAAATAGAGGATTTACTTGATTAAAATTAGGAATCAAGATACATCGAATAAACTTAATTGTAGAGGTGTAAATCTTGCAGGTTTCTGAAGATCATAATTAGCAATAAATACCTCCTTGCCCTTGCGTTTTTCACTCTGATAACCATGTTCTAATTTTAAACCATTTTTTTGATTATCAGTTCGATTAATAGTGTAATTCCATTCATTATCGGCTCTTCGGGAATTGTTATGCAAATAATTAACTTAAAATAAAATTCGATGAGAGTACTTAATCTCAAAAGTAGCTGAAATCCATACGGGGAAGGACTTAAGGCACAAACAAGTTAATACCAAAAGATATACAATCGAGTTAACATTTGATATAATAGCGAAAAACGAGATTATTTTACTTAT
The DNA here is from genome assembly GCF_041928595.1 of Microcystis sp. BLCC-F209. Lineage (NCBI taxonomy): Bacteria > Bacillati > Cyanobacteriota > Cyanophyceae > Chroococcales > Microcystaceae > Microcystis > Microcystis sp. BLCC-F209. The sequence goes on along the minus strand of NZ_JBHFLL010000258.1, from coordinate 4,939 downwards.
GATACTTGACAAATTTTTGAACCTACAAGGAACCTCTATTCAAGGCTATCGACACCTAGAAAATGTCGGTATAGTTTGACGAATCGAATCGAAAAAGAAAAAAGCAATCTGTCCTCGTTGTGGGTTAGAGAGCGATAAACTACACCAAAATCATCGACATTTAGTCAAAGATTTACCGCTCTCAGGACAACCAGTGTACCTACAAGTTAATCGTCGTCAATTTAAGTGCGATAATTGTCAGAAGCCCTTTAGCGAAGAGTTAGATTTTGTCGCCAGTAAACGAACCTATACGAAAAGACTAGCCGAGAATATACTTGAACAATTAAAAGAAGGAGATATTTTAAATGTTAGCCGAAGAAATGACGTAACGGAAGAAGAGATTCAAAGAATGCTAGAGGACATCGCTGAAGAAATTACCGAGCCAGATTTATCGGAATTAAAAAGACTAGGAATTGATGAAATCGCTCTAGTCAAAGGACAAAAAAATTACTGTGCGGTTTTAGTAAATTTAGATACGGGAAAACTAATAGCTATTCTAGAGAAGCGAACACAAGAGGAGTTGAGAAAAACGCTTACAGGCTGGGGAAAAGAGGTGTTAGAGCAAATTGAAGAAGTAAGCATAGATCTTTGGTTGTCCTATAAAAATCTGGTAAAAGAATTGATGCCGTCGGCCGAGGTAGTCGCTGATAGATTCCATGTAATGAAACAAATTAATCAAGAGTTAGACGAACAGAGAAGAGCGGAAAAAAGAGCCGTAGAAGCGCGGAAAAATAAAAAACAGAAAGCGAAAAAAGAAGCAAAGCTAGAAGTTTTAAAGCGAAGTAAATATAGCCTGTTAAAAAATGAAGAAGATTTAACGGAAATCCAAAAAATTAAACTAGAAGCTATCAAAGAAACTTTCCCAAATTTGAAAAAATGCAGCAATTAAAAGAAGAATTTAGAAAGATTTACGAAACCTCAAAGAATCCGACAGAAGGAATGCTATCCATCTCGGGATGGTTGGCAAAATCCTCCAGTGTTTTTACCAAGAGTTGTCAAACAATCCGAAACTGGTTTGGAGAAATAATTAGTTATTTCGAGCGAAGGACAACGAATGGGGTGGTCGAGGGAATCAATAATAAACTTAAACTAATAAAACGGAGAGGCTATGGCTTGAGAAACTTTCGGAATTTTTGGGTTAGAAGTATGTTGTCTTGGCATCTTGTCTTTTGATTTAGCATAAAGAGTAACGAAGAACCCAAAAAACTAAAATCAACAATCGGTCGTAACGCACCAATTTTATTCGTGAGCGCCACCCGTAGAAGAAGATACAATGCTCTTTTAGGGGAACAATCGCTACTGTCACCACCAAGCGTTAAACCCAGCGGAAAAGGCAGTCCGAGAGAGATTATACTAAATCCGTTGAGTAGACCTCTTGCAAAAGTCTTAAGTCGATCCTTGTACAGCAACATTTTTGAAGATTATCAACTACTAATAAATAATTAACTGAAAGTCCCTCCCATTATTGTTTCTATCGTTTGTTTTCGGATCTATGCAAGAGGTCTAGTATAGGCTACATATCAGGACAGGCAAAAAACAGCAGGGAAAAGGCAAAAGGGGAAATAAATAATCAGTCTTTAATAACTGGATTTAGTATGATACCTTGATCGCCCCGCAGCCAGAATTCCCTTAGAAGAACCTCTAACCCCTCACTGAATCGCCTGTTTTAAACTGCGGCAGAATTCTTCAAGGGATTTTAAACCATCGCCAGGGGAATTATCGGCCAGACGTTTAACCATGGCACTGCCGACAATTACCGCATCAGCACCCCAGTTTTTCACCTGTAGCGCCTGTGTCGGGTCGGAAATGCCAAATCCTACCCCCACGGGTTTATCGGTGACAGAACGGATAGAATCGAGCAATTCCTCCACTCTGGTGGCCACTTGGTTCCGCATTCCCGTCACTCCCGTGACACTAACCAGATAAATAAAACCTTGAGATTGCATGGCGATCGCTTGTATTCGTTCCGGGGGACTGGTAGGTGCTACCAATAAAATCACTTCAATTCCCTTAGCGGCAGCCGGTTGTAGCAAACTTTCCGCTTCCTCTAGTGGTAAATCGGGAACCACCAAACCACTCACCCCTGCTGCTTTAATTTGGTCTAAAAAGACATCTATCCCGCGATGATAGATGGGATTATAGTAAGTAAAGAGAATAATGGGAGCTTTCACCTCTCCCTGCGCATTTTTGACGATTTCTAGCACATCCTCCAACTTGACACCCCGATTTAAAGCGCGGGTGGCCGCCGCTTGAATAACCGGACCATCCGCAAGAGGATCGGAATAGGGAACCCCCAATTCGATCAGATCGGCCCCTGCCCGGTCTAAAATGCGTAAAGCTTGGGCAGTAGTAGATAAATCGGGATCACCGGCAGTAATAAAGGGAATCAAGGCACAATTCCCCTGGGAACGGAGAGAACGAAAACACTCGGAAACAGCAGTCATCGAAAATTACTGGAGACATAAAGCACCGTCTATTATCTCATGGCGGGGAATAGCTCCTTGCTGGTCGCCGCAAGCTCAGGTAAGGAATTTTTCAAGTAATACTTAAGGAATATTGACAAAAGGGCGATCAAGGGTAGAATAAGCGCAGTCTGATAGTTTTGAGAAAATCTCTTCTATAAACTGGTTTTCATTCCGCTTTTTCTGGTAGACAATAGGACTACCGCCTGATCGGGTTTCGTATAATCAAACACCATATATCTATGTTTTCCATTTACATTCTCACCCATAACGAAGAAATTGATATTGCCGCCTGCGTAGAATCGGCACTTCTATCCGATGATGTGATTGTGGTTGACTCCTACAGTAGCGATCGCACTGTTGAGATCGCTTCTCGTTATCCAGTCCGCGTGATTCAGCATCAATTCGAGAGCCACGGTAAACAAAGAACTTGGATGCTAGAAAATATCGAGACTAAATACGATTGGGTTTATATTCTCGAAGCAGATGAACGGATGACACCCCCACTCTACGCAGAATGTCTGCGCGCCACTCAACAGAAAGAATTTACTGGTTTTTATGTGGCCGAAAGAGTTATGTTTATGGGGACGTGGATCCGTCGCAGCACCCAGTATCCTCGTTATCAAATGCGTCTATTTAGAAAAGATCAAGTCTGGTTTAGCGATTATGGTCACACGGAAAGGGAAGAATGTCAGGGAAAAACTTCTTTTTTACAAGAAACCTATCCCCACTATACCTGTAGTAAAGGTTTAAGTCGTTGGATTGAAAAACATAATCGTTATTCTAGCGATGAAGCGGCAGAAACTCTACATCAGTTGGCTAACGGTGATGTTAGTTGGAAAAATTTATTTTTTGGTCAAACCGAAGTAGATAGACGGAGAGCTTTAAAAGATTTATCTCTAAGATTGCCTTTCCGTCCCCTACTTCGTTGGTTTTATATGTATTTTATCTTGGCGGGAATTCTCGATGGTAAAGCTGGTTTTGCTTGGTGTACTCTGCAAGCTTTTTATGAGTATTTGATCCTCTTAAAAGTAGCGGAAATGAAACAGGGTTTACCCACTCCTACCGAAGCAAGAAATACTTTTCATCCCCAGCAAAATGGTAACAATAGTAATTCCCCAAGGTCTGATTTTGTCTCCCTGAAAGGAAAAGTCGATTAGCATTCAATCATTATTAATCAGTCAGTAATGACCTAAAAATAACCTAGAAACAAAAAACAATCCCGATCCATTTTTCAAAAGTAATAGACCTCTTGCAAAAATCCGAAAACCAACGATAGAAACAATAATGGGAGGGACTTTCAGTTAATTATTTATTAGTAGTTGATAATCTTCAAAAATGTTGCTGTACAAGGATCGACTTAAGACTTTTGCAAGAGGTCTAATGACAGAGATGGTTATGCCCAGTACATCTCAATTTTCGATCAACTGGCTGACCACGGTGCGCCCCTACCATTGGCGCAATAATATTATTGTAGGGGCGAATTGCATTCCATTCGTGTCAACTTAAGCAAGAAGCTTAATTATAAAAAGTAGCTGATTATCCAAGAGGAAGGAAGTAAAAAATGGTAAAATAAGGCGGAGAAGTCAGAGGTGGGTCAGTGAAAAAGCGCTCTAAGCAACGACCGAGAAAACAGGGGAATCCAGATTTGCGGCGACCACATCAATGCCCAAGCCCAGAAATCCCACAAGTAATAGAAGAACTTAAAAAATATCTAGAGCCAAGATTATTTACGCCGCTAAAATATATGCGAGGAAATCATGAAAAAATCATGAGAGATAGATTATTAACCTTACCCGTGGTGGTCGCCTTATTGGTAAGCTTAGTCTATCGTCAGATAGCGGGATTAAGTGAAGCTGTAAGAGTCTTAAAAGAGGAAGGATTACTCTGGGTAGAACCTCTAAAAGTAAGTAAGCAAGCTGTATCCAAAAGATTGATGAGCTTACCTACGGAAATCTTTGTATTGCTGCTGAGAAATATTTTAGAAAAAAGAAAAGAAATGTCAGGTAAAATTACTGACAGGGGGACAAGCTGGCTGAACTCCTTACAGCACAAGCTTTTTGGGGTGTTCGAGCGAAAAAGTTCGATGCATCTCACCCCCCGTTGTTGATAAAGATTTCTAGTAAGCTCGCCCAAATCCCTGATTCTCTCGCTAGCTTTTTGGCTGAAAGCGATGTATCTGTTTGTAACTGAGGAGCCTCAAAACCTTTGTGGACAATGCTTTGAGAGGTCTTGTCCCCCTGTCAGGTAAAATTAGCATAGCTTCAAAATGGCAAAAGGTGAGAGAAAAATTCAGTGTTAAGTACCTAGGCAAAATTAATTACATACTCGCCTCCAAAATTGTCCAGCACTTTTTTAACGTAAGCGAGGAGGCTCTTTCGGTCTTTATAGGCGCTAAATTCAATCCATTCATATTTTAAAAATCTCCATAATATTTC
>NZ_JBHFLL010000257.1:0-35998 GCF_041928595.1 Microcystis sp. BLCC-F209 | reverse complement strand
AGGTGCGCCCTTTAAACCAGCAAAAGCAAAGGAATTATTGGCTTTATAGACTAAAACTGCGCCAATAAGGTAAAATAACATCGCCACATTGCTGATAAACAGATAACGCAGGGCAACCCAGAGAGAGCGATCGCTGCGAGGGTAGGCAATCACCAGAAAAGCGGCAATACTAATTACCTCTAGGGCAACGTAAACGCTAATAAAATCCTCACAGACGAAGACAGAATTAATGCTGCCGTGGAGAATGATAGCTTGGGCGTAAAAAAAGGCGGTTTTGCTACTTTCCCAATTATAAAAGATCACCGCCATGGTCACCAGGGCATTGGTGAGGATAAAATAGGCACTTAACTGATCGGCTACCAGTTTCACGCCATAATTATCCAGTAGGTTGAGGGTTATGGGGGAGGATTGGCTAAATAAAAGGAGAGAATAGGCGAGAGAGATAATAGAAGTAATTAAGGACAGATATTTAGCCCAGCGAGACAGTAAATAGCCAATAAAGCCGCTCAAAAAGGGTAAACTTATCCAAGCGATCGTTAGAGTATTCATGGTGTAGGATTTTCTGATCTTTACTTTGTCTAGGGCAGGGTTTTCCTAGACTAATCTGCTCAATTTCACCAGCAAAGATACTTTCTCTAATTATCCTCGATCGAGTCCTATTGATCAAGAATTTTTTGGGTGGCAAATAGATTGTTTTGGATCTATAATTATTATTGAAAAAAATAAAAGCAAGCGGTTGCGCTTTAATAATGTATATCTTGCCAGAGGGAGCAATCAGTAATGTTTTGGAAATCTTTGATATTTTTGGTAGCAATAATAACCCGACGACTGGGATATTTTTCTTTGATTAGAGACCATTGAGCCGATAGGATACAATCTATATCAATATTTTCTTTAACTTTTCAGCCCAAAGATAAGCGGCTTTTTGTAGTAAAATAAAACTGACTTTATGAAACTTAATTACATTCCTTAACTTATCTAATTCTTGCACGCTTTTACTTCTCGTCTAACCTCATAATCACATAGATCAGATGAAGTCAGAAAAGCTCCTCTTGCCAGCAGACGATAAAACCATTCGGTACATTGATAAACTTCTGTAAATAACTTTTGATCTTCTGGCCAGTCTTCACCGATCGGGGTTACTAATAAGCTTAAAATGTTAGAGTCCAGAATTACAATCACTCTTTTAATAAAACTCATTCCAGCTAACATTTCTTCACTGCTAACTAGCGGCAAAGATAACAGCAAATCTTCTATAGTGATCGTCATGACTTAGATAGCTCCTTAAGAACAACTCATGTTCTCATACTAGAATAATTATATAGGGATTCGATTGTATTTAGGGCTTGCTGAATAAACCTAAACACCCCACACCCCACGAAAAACTTTTTGCCGCAAACCCTAACGATTGATTATGTTTCCGCTGCAACTAGCGCACAGACTAATCTTCGCTTTCTTGATCATTCCTCTCTTCAAACCCTAGCCAAAAAAGTAACACATTATCAACCTCCATCATTTGCTCAGATGTCAGATTTCCTAATTTACGTAAAAGGTTTGCATGGGGAATTGTAACGATCTCTAAGGAAGCGAGCTTGGACTTTCACTTCAAATCTTGAACCACGAGGGGTTGTCGTATGTGGAACCAGAGTCGCTAAGGCACGCTCTTGATTGAGCGCAGGAATACTGATAATTGTCCTCGATCAAGTGCCAATTGATCAAGAATTTTTCGGGTGGCCACAGGAAGGTCAATGGTTAAGGCTATGACATCTAGCAATTTAGGTGTATTATTTGACATTTCTAATCACCTCTAAGCACTACAGGGGGTAGCAGGTTGTTAACCTTGGAATCTCCGAACTATATGTTCTGGATTGAGGCAAACGTCCCTCTGACCAATCATAGCAAATCCGTTTTTAATAGCATGATTAACTCCCAATCCAACTTTAACTTTAACTTCCCACTATCCTATACCTTTTAAACAGGATTGAGTATTAGGTTGATTTTGCCCGGGCCAGCCAATGGAGGTTAAAAATCCCTTGATAAATGGGATTATGGACCCGCAGCCAGCCCTGGTCTTTGATCACTAACCCCGATAAAAGTAACTCTTTTTCTGGGGGGCTATCCTCGGAAATTACCTCTTTTTCCCTTAAAATCCGTTCATAGAGTCTTAGGAGCAACTGGGAGCGGTGACTGTTGAGAAGCCGATCGCGAATAGTCCGCAGATGTTCCGGTTCATCCTGAGCCTCCCAATTGTCAATGATCTTCTTTTGTACCAAGTCCTCAATCCAGGGGGCTTCACCATTGGGGGGAATCGGCGAGGTGGCGGTGCGAATTAACTGACAGAGTTTTTGGGTCAGAAAAGGTTGACCGTTTGTCCAGGCAAAGACTTCTTTTAAGACAGTTTGTGGGTTACTAAATTTCTCGGCCAATCCCCGCAGTAAAGGCTGGGCTTCGTGTTCCTTAAAACCCTCCAATTGAATGGAATGACCGATATTAAAAGGAGTGATTTGGTGGTCAGTAATTAAATCGGAGGGGGTGACAACACCGAAGAAAGCGAAGGTCAAACGCCGATAGAGCGGGTTAAAACCACGCTGGTTATAGCAGGAACGAATCAGGGCAAAAAAGTCATTAACCGCAAAATTTAAGCCCAAAACGCTATCAATTTCATCGATAAAAATCGCAATTGGTTTCGGGGGAGAACCTTCTACTATCCCCACTTCCAGCAATAACACTTCTTCGATAAATTCCCCCAAGCGCTGCACTGCCGAGACATCTTCCCGTTCTTGCCACCAAGCTTTGAGATTGACCCTTTTGAGCAGGCCAAAACGTCGTCCTAACTCGAAGGCTATCCCCTTGTACCATTGGTCGGGAGTGACATTTTCACTGCCGATACGGGTTAAATCAATGGGAGCGCAACAGATACCCTCGTGTTGGAGGTGATCGATCATGCGTACCATTAAACTAGACTTACCCATTTGACGGGGATTGAGAACATAGCAAAAATCGCCGCGTTTGAGGGCTTTATAGAGATAACGGTCGGCGGCGCGAACCACGTAGGTGGGGGCATCCATGGGTAAACTGCCCCCCACTTGGTAGTCAAAGGTGCTAGATTCTTCGGTAGTTCTGAGCAGTTGATTTTCAAACAGTAATTCTGCTTGGGTGGCCTTGAGAATTTCTAGGGTTTGGCTGAGTTCCAGGGTGCGTTCCTGCACTTTCTGTTCTAGGGTGCGGCTATACTCGGCTAATTCTTGGGTAAAGCGAATCCGTTCCGCTTCCGCCTGTTTTCGTTCGGTAATATCGGTAAAAGCGGCGATAGCATAGATAATTTCGCCTTTTTCGTTAAAAACGGGCGTGGCATACACTTCTAGGGGGATAATCTTCTCTCCTTGGTGAACTTCTATATCATCCACCGTGTTTTTTTCCCCCCTTAAAGCTCGGACAATCGGATGGTATTCTGTGGGATACAATCGCTCGGTTCCAGCTTGATATAACTGATAGGTTTTCCCCAACTGATTAGCCGTGGTGATATTAACTATCTCTTTTCCTAAAATCTCCTGGGCGGTTTGATTGGCATAATAGGGTTGACTGCCAGCATCGAGGACAAATACCCCCACCGGCATGGCTTCCAAAAATTGCGCTAGTTGTCTCTGTTTGGCTTTGATTTCGGCGTAGAGTTTGGCGTTAGTAATTGCGATCGCTGCTTGGCTGGAGAGCAGTTGCAGCACTTCCAATCTTTCTTGGGTAAAGGCCCCAACGGTGAGATTATTTTCTAGATAGACAATTCCCCGCAGTTGTCCTTGGTCGAGGAGGGGGGAACAGAGTAGCGATTTGGTTTGATGGGTTTTAATATAGGGATCGTTGCTAAAATTGCCCTGATGGGCGGCATCGTTATTAAGCACGGTTTGACCGCTTCGGGCTACATAGTTAATAATTGAGACGGGAAGATGTTCTTCGATGGCATTAGATTTAAAGACTGTCACCCCATCTTCCTGCACCGAACCGGAGGCTTCGATCAATAGTTGTCCGCCGCTTTCTAGGATAAGATAGCCCAGCTGCGCCCCGGCATTTTCGATGAGAATTTTCATTAGGGTGGCGAGTAATTGATCTAAAACTATCTCGCTAGAAATGGCTTGGGATGCCTTCATAATCGTGGCTAAATCTAACAGTTCTCCCGCATGACTAACTGAATTTTTTCTGGTGGTAGTTCTCGTGGTTTCGGTCAGGGAATTGGCACCATAATTATTGACCATTAACTGAGAATAGCGGCTTTCTATATCTTTGACTTTAGCGGTTGCTCCCCAAAGAGAATAGAGATAAGCAGCTTCATTGATGTAAGTTTTGCCAATTTTTACTTTACCCCAATCGAGATAGAATTTCGCCGCTAGTTCTTTAGCTAGTGCTTCTTCATTAATGTATTCATTTTCCTTGGCTTTAGCGATGGCTAGATCGTAGTTTTCTATGGCTTCTAGGTAGGATTGCTGCACCCGATCCTTTTCCGCTTGCACTAAATAAAATTTATGGAGATAGTTCTGGGGTGCTTGATTAGCCCATTCCCGCAGCTTTTTCTGATTATTCGTCACTCGTTCTAAGACCTGTTGTTTTTGGTCATTATCCAGATGATTATAAATAGCTAAATGGGCGAGGGAATCATAGAAATTATGCAGAGAAATCAAGAAAGTGGCGGTGGCTCCCCCTAGATATTTTTGAGCTTGGTTAGCATTTTCAGTGGCTTGTTCGTACTGTCCAAATAGATAACAAAGGTATAATTTGTTGACAAATAAAGCACAGAGACCATAGAGATCATTAGCCTCTAGATGGTACGGTAACATAACAGTCTCTTGATAGTATTGTCCTTGTAAACGACTGGGATTTTCCGAGCGCCCCAGCAGATTTAAAACTGTTTGTCCGTAGATTTTTAGATAGTTGCGGGTGTTTTCTTGTTTGAGTTTAACAAAAGCCAGATCATAGTTAGCTATTTCTTGGGCTAATTCGGTTAATTCCTGTCCGATAAAGGCGGAATGAAAACAGTAAAGATAGGCGCAGGTTGTTCCGTAGTAGAGATCCCCCATTTCTAAACCAGTTTGATAGGAAGATTTTAACAAAGACAGGGAATTTTTAATCGGTTCTTTCCAGATACTAATAGTGGTGGAAAAGACGGCAATTATTTTCGGCATCAGGGCTTTGGCATGAAATTTATCAGCAATGTTTAAAGCCAATTTTCCAAATTGATAACCCGTTTCCCAATCTTCTAAAAGACCACAAAGAATTAAGCCATAATTAACATAAGTAAAGGCCGCTAGATAACTGTTGCCGTACTGAATTGATAAGTTAATCTGTTTTGATACTAGGATGGGTAAGATATGAGGGGCGGCAATAAAAACAGGAGAAAATATAGCAGCCGCTATCTTCATTATTGCTAATTTTTCTTGCTCACTTATCGGCGGTAAATTACTTAAATCTTCGATATTTTTACCCGCTAATTTTTGCCGAGTTTTATTCATTTCTTCCTGGATATCTGATGATTGTAAGGATTCAGGAATCTCGAAATCTAAGCTTTTGAGGACAGATAAGCCAATTTGTACCGCTTTTAGTTCTTGATTTTGGGCGTGATAAGCTTCGATGATTACTTCATAAACTTTTACTTTATCTAGGGTGGTTTTTGCCTGTTTTAGTACGAGATTAGCCCAGCGATGCATCTGCTCAAAATCCCCACTTAAATAGGCGATTTCTGTGGCTTCAGAATAAATATTTAAAGTCAGTTGATAGTTATTTTTCCAGCTTGATTTTTTGAGAAGTTTTTGAGCGATTTTAATATATTTTAAGGCTCCAGTTTGGGCATTGGCGGCTTTGGCTTTTTGAGCTGCTAGTAAATTCAAGTTAGCCACTGAATCTCGTTCTTTTTCCTCGCTAATTAGTTGATAACCAAGATTGAAATGATCGACTATTTTAAAAATCTTTTCCGATAATTCGTTGGTGGCATTATGATGCCAAAGTAGGCGACCAATTTTTAAATGAATTAAAGATTTTTGGCTGTCTTCGATGAGAGCGTAAGCTCCTTGCTGAATGCGATCATGAGCAAATTTATATTCTTGAATCAGTAATTGTTCATCTAATTCTGAGAGGGGAATAATTAAACCAGCTTCGCTACTAGAAGTTAAAATTGGTAAAAGTTTTAGAGGTGATTTTTCAGATATTACTGCTAGAATATTTAGATTAAATTCTGAGCCAAGACAAGCTGCTAAACTTAAAATTTCCTGAGTTTCGGGGGGCAATTTCTGCATTTTGCCCATCATAAATTGAATCAGATTATCGGTACTGCCAATCCTTTGAATTTGACCGAGATGCCATTGCCAATAGCCCCTATTATTGTCGGTTTTAGTGGTTGTTTCCTGCCCCGGTTGGAAAAACAGCAAATTTTCCCAGTAGATAGTTTTGAGAAATTCATTGACAAAAAAAGGATTCCCGTGGGTTTTTTGCCAGACTAAAGCGGACAAAGATTGCACATAATCAAGAGAATGATTTAAGGTGTCAGCAATTAAATGATTGACCTGTTCAAGACCCAGAGGTTTTAAAATAACTTGATTGATAATTATGCCCCCCTGCTCTAATTTATCGAGAGTAGTGGTTAGGGGATGGGTGGAATTAATTTCGTTACTGCGATAGGAGCCAATTAAAAATAAATAGTCCATATCGCCATCGAGCATAATTAATTCTATTAACTGGAGACTAGCCAAGTCTGCCCATTGCAAATCATCGAGAAAGATGACCAGGGGATGTTCCGGGGAACAAAAGACCCGAATAAAATTTTTAAAGACTAAATTAAAGCGATTTTGAGTAGCGATCGCTCCTAATTGTAACACCTCTGGTTGCGGGCTGATAATTAATTCTAGTTCGGGAATCACATCAATAATCACCCGTGCATTCGTCCCCAAAGACTTGAGGAGTTTTTGTCGCCATAGTTCCAGTTGTGGCTGACTTTCCCCCAAAAGTTGCTTGACGAGATTAGTCAAAGCACTAACCACGGCAGCATAGGGAGTATCGCGCTGAAATTGGTCAAATTTACCGGAGATAAAAAAGCCGCGTTTTTCAGTAATTGGCTGATAAATTTCCTTAACCAGGGTGGTTTTACCCATGCCAGAATAACCGGTAACTAGCATCAGTTCGGTGTGAGAGGAGTTTTTATCCGCGGTGGCTACCCGTTGAAAAGCGGCGAGAAGAGTGGCGATTTCTGCCTCCCTACCGTAGAGTTTTTGGGGAATTTGGAACTGATTGGCTAGATCTTGCCTAGCGATGACAAAATCCTCAATTTTACCCGTTTTTTCTAGTTGTCTTAAACATTCTTCTAAATCTGCCCGAATACCGTAGGCACTTTGGTATCGTTCCTCTGGGGTTTTAGCCATCAGTTTCCTGATGATTGCCTCCACCACCGGGGGAATTTCCTCCTTGACGAGACTATTAACCTGCAAGGGTTGCTTTGCCAGATGACAGTGAACTAATTCCAAAGCATCGTTAGCCCGAAAAGGTAATTGTCCGGTGAGAAGTTCGTAGAAGCTAACGCCCAAAGAATAAAAATCGCTGCGGTAATCGAGACTGCGATTCATCCGTCCGGTTTGTTCGGGAGAAATATAGGCTAAAGTCCCCTCCAGGACGTTGGGATTTTTTAGCCCCGGATTTTCCCGCTGCAGGACGGTGGCAATACCAAAATCGATGATTTTAATCTGTCCGGTTTCGGGGTTAATAACTATATTGGCAGGATTAATATCTTTGTGAATAACCTTGGCGTTGTGAATTTTCTCTAAATTAGCCACTATTCGGAGTGCAAGGCTTAAAAAGTCCCTTAAGGCCAGGGGTTTGCCCCCTAGCCATTTTTTTAAGGATATACCGCCGAAATCTTCCAAAATAATCACGGGAGTTCTGCGGTAGGTTTCTAAACCATAGGCTTTAATCGCCCCCTGGAAGTTCAGGCCGCAGATGGTTTTATACTCCTGTTTGTAGTGGGTTAGTTCTTGGGTGGTGGGATATTCTTGCTTGAGGATTTTGAGGATAACGGGTTGATTATCGACGGTGCGAATCGCCCGATAGACTTCTGAGTTAACGCTTTCGTAAACCTGGGCAAGAATGTCGTATCCTTTGAGAACAATCATTTTTTTACTTGGCGATTGTAAACGGCTGCGGGTCTCCCCAAGAAAAATTCTACGGGAACCAAGACAAGACTTCGCAAGGCTGACAGAAATCGATTTACCTGTGAGACGGAAGGACGGGGAGAAGGGACCACCTGCTCGAAATACTCGGAATGCAAGGTCAAACCAAAATGAACATCTTCCGGTAAGCTCAGTTTAGCAATCGGTCCGTCCTTGAGATTGTCAGGGTTAAATAACCAAGCTTCTAATACTTTGGTCGGGGTTAAAACCGTCGTCAATAGATAGGCCCGTTCTTGGGGAATAAACTGAATGCTATCTAAAATATAGCCATCAGGACAAACATAAAAATCCAGTAGTTCCCGACCTAAATGTGATACATGAGTATCACTGGCATTTTTTTCTTGCCTAATCTGTTCAGTTAACTGATTCCAATCTTTATCGAAGGGAACCTTGGCTAATACCGAGGGCAAGTCATGACAGGGAAGTTCGGCATCCCTGAGGATGCGATTGCTTTGGTCGCGACAATCCATATACTGACGACGACAGATTAATTCACGCACATAACCGAGATAAATTTGATAAACGGCACTGTATCCCTGTTCCGATTCCCGCGGGTCGGCGGTGTAGAGACCGGTACAGAACCAACCCGGATGGATGAAAGCTTGTTCGCTCATCACCCTGGCATCTTCGATAACCACTTTGCGTAGCACTCCGACGTCAAAGGAAAACATCCAGGGGATGCCGTGGTATTCGGGGGGATAACTCTGACCGGTAAAATGTTGGATATCGTCTTTTTCGATCGCTTCGGTTAAACTAATAGTGGCATTTTGGATGGCCACAATCTGAATTTGACCGTTGGTACTATGGTAACTACAAAGGAAGTGATAACTGTCGCCATTGAAGGTAATTAATCGCGAGGGAACGGTGGTTTCTTCTTCCTTGAGGTCTTGACGTTTAACCAGATAAATTTGAGTTTTCGGATAGGTTTCTTCGGGTCTGATTCTGATACCTAATAGTTTGGCTACTCCCATCTGAAAGGGCATATCGGGAATCATGATATAATCTTCGGTGACGATGACCGAATGGGGGCTACCATCGAGGATAGTTCCCTGTAGTTTCCAGGGTTTAAGTTTTTTTTCTTGATCCCAAAGCACAATATACACCGATTTATCTAAATCTTTTAACATACCTCCCGATATAAGTTTTAGCTTTAATTCACAGGTGATAAATTCTTGGGTCTTTTTGTCGTAGAAGGGGTGAGCGGTATTTTCTAGGACTGGGAAAAAAGACAAAGGCACGGAAACAATATGTTGGTCAAAATAACCAATCGGAGTGATGGTATCCAGGGAAACGGGATCCACTTCCCAGTAACGTCCAGCATCGGCGGTGAGGATTAATCTGGTTTCTTCTAGTTGTTTATCTTCGGCAACTTTTTCTAGTTTAACCATAGCAGTATTCGCTATTTCCGAAGAACCTAAAATGCTGATCACGGCCGGAAAAGTGGCTTGACTAATATTAAATATCGGTAAAACTTTTCGCCAAAAACTATCCCAAGTTTTTAGTTTTTTACTGTAAACGTTAACTTGATTATTTTTCCCTTGCAAGTCCCATTTAATAATTACACCTTCGCCAGAGAACAAATGACGGTCATTTTTTCTATGGAAAGGACAGACGATAAAAACGTATCCCGACAGATTTTCCGGCCAATGTCCCTCAGTAATTGTGGCAACTGCTTTATGTAAATTGTTCTCATCCGGTTGACCGAGTTGCGAGCGACTAAAATTGCTAACGTTGACAGTATTTTGGACAGTATCTTTGATTGACATATTCATAAGTAGGGTTTGCGGCAAAAAGTTTGTTGGTGGGGTTAGGAGCCGGTCGTCGGTCGTCAGGAGATAGGAGTCGGGAGCCAGTATTTAGGAGGCAGGAGACAGGAGATAGGTTTTAGGTGTTGGGGTTTTGGGGTTTTGGGGTTTTAAGGTGTTGGGGTGGTCACTGCGTGCGCGTTGCGGGGGGTGTTGGGGTTTTTTAGTTGAAATTCCCCACTTCCCCATTTCCCCACTTCCCCATTCCCCCATTTCCCCACTCCCCTCATACCTGATAACTGATTACTGATAACTGATTACTGATAACTGATAACTGGTAACTGATAACTGATAACTGAATATGAGTAACTCGGAAGAAAATAGACTAGATAGACTCGAATCTCTTGCTGAAAATACCCTAACAGAACTACGGGAGATTAAATCAGGATTACAGGAGATTAGATTAGGATTACAGGAGATTAAATTAGGACGACAGGAAACCAATCAGGGATTAAAAGAAACTAGAGCGATCGCTAATTCTAACGTCAAATTGATCGAAGCGTTAACTAATAGTCTTGCTCAGTCTAAAAAAGAATGGGAAAAAGACAGACAGGGACTTGATCAACTGCTAGGACAATTAACTCGATCGAGGTCAGATTTTTATGAGGTTCAGTCAGATTTTTACAATCGATTTAACAATGAAGAAAGAGAATCCCGCATGGTTGAGATTTTAGAGCGTTATTTTCCCCCCGAAAATCCTGCCAATTCCTAGCAGAAATAGCTAAAAACCTGATAACTGATGGTGGGTTACGGCAAATAGATAAATTGATAATTAAGTCTAATAATTTGTCATTGCCTAACCCACCCTACCTAACTTTTCTCCTTTTTCCTTTAAAACTTATGTCCATACCCTTGATTCTTGCTTCCGCTTCTCCTGCGCGTAAAAAACTATTACAAATGGTGGGAATCGATCCAATTGTGCAGGTGAGTAACTTTGATGAATCGACAATTAATGCCGATGATACTCTCCATCTTGTCCAAACTTTAGCCCAATGTAAAGCGCAAACGATCGCCCCTAAATTTGATACAGGATTGATTCTTGGTTGCGATTCCGTCTTAGAAGTAGCGGGGGAAGTCTATGGCAAACCCAAGGATAAATCAGAAGCGATCGAGCGTTGGCAAAAAATGCGCGGTCAGGTGGGTACACTCTATACAGGTCATGCTTTAATCGATCGAGTTAATCATCAAACTTTGACTCGTTGTGGGATCACTAAAGTTCACTTTGCCAATATCAGCGATGAAACAATTATTGCCTACGTTGACACCGAAGAACCCCTCAAATGTGCCGGCTGTTTTGCCCTAGAAGGAAAGGGGGGTCTATTCGTGGAAAGATTAGAGGGATGTCACAGCAATGTTATCGGTTTAAGTTTACCCCTATTTAGGCAGATGTTAACGGATTTTGGCTACCAAATCACTGACTTTTGGTGATCTTTTGGCTGATAATTTCCCCAAATTTATTGACAAAAGGGCTTGACAAATTCTCAGATTTGTGTTAACCTTTTATTATAATGGGAATCCGTGTAGCCCTGCGAACCCCTCTTTTTTCTATCGGATAGCTCCAAAATTTTTAACCCTTTCCTTTTCACTTTTTCCCGAAAAAACTATGTCTTGCTTGCGCGTGGGAATTGCCGGTCCAGTGGGTTCAGGAAAAACAGCCCTGCTCGATGCTCTGTGTAAAAATTTGCGGGATCAATATCCGATCGCCGTAGTCACCAATGACATTTATACTCAAGAAGATGCCCAATTTTTAGTGCGATCACAAGCTTTAGCCCCGGAAAGAATTTTAGGAGTAGAAACGGGAGGATGTCCCCATACAGCTATTCGCGAGGATGCCTCAATTAACTTAGTTGCCATTGAACAGTTAGAGAGAAAATTTGCTAACTTAAAGCTAATTTTTCTGGAAAGTGGTGGTGACAATTTAGCGGCAACCTTTAGCCCCGAATTAGTAGATTTAACCATCTATGTGATTGACGTGGCAGCCGGAGATAAAATTCCTCGCAAGGGGGGACCGGGTATCACCAAATCGGATCTATTGGTAATCAATAAAATAGATTTAGCCCCGATGGTGGGGGCAGATTTAGGGGTGATGGATAGAGATGCCAAAAAGATGCGCGGGGATAAACCCTTTATCTTCACCAACTTGAAAACACGGGAAGGATTAGAGCGAGTGATTGCCTTTATCGAAAAGAATTTATAATAACTATTACTAGGAATAAAAAAGAGAGCGCCAGAAAAATTTAGGTAAAGCTAACATTCTTTTCCAGCGCCAAGGTTCCTGATAGAGTCGATACAACCACTCTAAATTATTGTCACAGAAAAAGCGAGGGGCGCGGATTTTTGTCCCGGACCAGATATCAAAACTACCCCCCACACCTACCCAGATAGCTTGGGGACAGATCTTTCGATGTTCCCTAATCCAATATTCTTGTCGGGGTACTCCCAAACCAACTAAAATTAACCGCGGTTGTTGATCTTTTAACACCTCGATCCAATCGGACATTTCCTCGGAGGATAGATAACCGTGGTTAGCCAGAATGCGGATATTAGGTATCTTTTTCTGCCAATTACTTGCCGCTTGTTCTGTAATCCCCGGTTTACCACCAAAAAAAGCAATAGGAAAACTCTCTCCCTGCATTCCTAACTCAGTAATTAAGGATTCTGATAATTCGATACCGGGGCAGCGGGTTTGTTTTTTGCCCCTTAATTTTAAGTAAATAACAATCCCCGCGCCGTCGGGAATAACTAAATCTGCTTCCCGAATAACTTGGGCTACTTTAGCATCATTTTCCCCTAACATTGCCATTTCTGCATTAAGAGTGACAACGTGGGAACCAAAACCTTGATAGAGGCGATCGATTAACCAACGACTGTAGTTATCGAGGAGATGAACCGGTAAACCAAGAACAGAATATTTGGGGGGAGTTTCTAACATAAGTAGGTAGGTGCTAAAAGTTGTCAGACACCCCCCTTATTAAGGGGGGCAGGGGGGATCAGCACCCCCCTTATTAAGGGGGGATTAAGGGGGGATCAGAGGTAAAATCTATCTTCAATTTAATTATAAATACTTACTTATAATTCATCTTGATTTAGTTGTCATTTTATCGAGAAATTGGCACAAAATCCATCCCAAAACTAGAACGAGAACCGGGTTCAACTACCACTAATTGCACGGATTGATTGCGATCGCCAGACGGTAAAAATCGCACGGGATTAGTCGCCCCGGGCACAGAAAAATCACTGCTTCTTAACGCCCGTTGAACTCCCTCGCGGCTAGATTCTGCCTTAATGCCAGCGATTAAAGCCTGGGTAGCGTCATAGGCGGTGGCAGTGCGCCAATTTACGTCTCCTTGCCACAATTGGCGGGAATTATTCACAAAAGGACTATTCGGATTAGCCCCCAAATGCCAAGCGACAGCCACAACCATGTCCAGGGCATTTTTTCCGCCTACATCCAGAGTTTTGGGGCTATAAACGTCATCACCCGCCACAATCGGTAATTTTTGACCATTGATCTGAACCACCTGCAAAGCCTTATCTAGGGTTCCACTATCCCCAAGAAGGGCGATTAGATTTGCTCCCTCCTGTTGAGCTTGTTGGAGGCTTTTAGACGGGGAAAAAGTCAGGGAAGATAGATCAAATTCACTCACCACTTGACCTCCTCCTAATCCTAAAGCGGTGATAAATTCAGATTTTAGGGATTGACTATAATTACTTTGGGAGTTAAAAAATACCACTGCCTTGACGTTAGGATTTTTTTGCAAGCTAGATTCGGCTAATGCCCGTGCCGCCACAAAATCACTGGGAACAGAACGAAAAATATAGTCACCAAAATTGGAGAGTTTAACTGAGGTACTGACGGGGGAAATCATTACTAATCCTGCTTTTTGATAGATAGCAGCCGCCGCTAAAGAGGTGTCACTGCTAGTGTGTCCTACTACTCCTAAAATACTGTTGTCAGCCGCTAATTTTTGGGCAATTTGAGCGGCAATTTCGGGATTATAAGCATCATCAGCAATGAGAACTTTTAAAGGAGTGCCATTAATTCCCCCGGCTTGATTGATTTGATTTTGAGATTGGGCAACTCCTCGTAAAATTTCTAGGGAGGTGTTGACACTGCCCCCAATTGGCACGGAAACGGCGATAGTATAGGACTTAGCTTGACCAATACGGGCGTTATTTAAGTAGATGAGAGCTTCCGGATCATTTTGATTAGTTTGCAGGGATTTTTCTAGGAGGGAAACTGCTTGCTGAAAGTCTCCTTTTCCGAGTGCCTGTATGGCGGCTTGTTTGTCAAAAGAAGCCCCTTCAACTATTAATAAGTTTTCCCCTTGACTAAATCTTGCTTGTGGCGATACCGGTTTTTGCCCCAGTTCAGGAAGATTGGTTGGGTTATATCTTTCTTGAAAACGATTGTATAACCACCAACTACCTGCCCCAAAAAATAGTAGGGTAATCAGCAGGGCTAAAAGCAGGGGAACGGTCTCATTTTTCTGGCTCATGGGCTGATCAACTAAGATTAAATTAATGGTTTAATCGAGATTTATAGTTAATAAAAGTAACATTTTTTTGTTTTTCATAGGGCTAATCCAAGTCTGAATGTCACCAATATCCGCTCTACCTTGATAGAGTACCTCATTGCGGGTCTGATAGTCAAGACATTGTTTAAATGCGTCTTAGTTTATTAGGGATACTTTACCTTTTTGTTTGGGAATCTTCCAAATGTTTTACCAAAACATTGGAGGATAAAGGACCGTGTAAATGACTCCAGGGTAAAACCTGTTCTAAACGCCATTGCTGATGGACGTAATAATCTAGAGGGGGAATTTGTCCTTTTAGTTCCTTAAAAGCCCGTTTATAACTGCCCAAAGAATCACCGTAGCCACGGGTTAATTCTAATAGGGAAGTTAAGCGGCGATCACCTCTAGATAATAGGGCTTGAATCACCGACCAATTATAACTTTCTGGACGAAATTCTATGCCCTGTTTACCTAATTGTTTCTCTAGATATTTTAATCTTTTTTCAGCCATTTTATTAACTCCAAACCACTGAAAAGGAGTGTGGGATTTAGGCACAAAGGTGCTGCAACCGAAAGAGATTCGCAGTCCAGAGGCGGCTTTTTTTAAGGCTATTAACATTTCCACAGTCGCTGCGATATCTTCGGCTTCTTCTCCCGGTATTCCCACCATACCATAGAGTTTTATCCCTTTTAAACCGCCCGCTTTGGCATTAATAGCAGCTTGGATAATTTCATCATTGGCTAACTTTTTGTTGATAATTTCCCGCAGGCGATCGGAACCACTTTCTACGGCAATAGTAATTGATTTGCTGTCTCTTAGGGATAAAATTCTGGCTAATTTTTCTGTGACAGTATTAGTTCTAACCGAAGCGATCGAGAGTCTAACTCCCTCAAATTTTGCTTGAAAAAGATAATCGAGTAAGGTTTCAAATTCAGGATGTTGGCTGACGGAAGCACCTAATAAACCCAAGCGATCGGTCACTTTTAAACCTTTTTCAATGGCAGGTATTAAAGATTCTAAACTAGCGGTACGAAAGGGTAAAGTTAGATAACTAGCTAAACAAAAACGGCACATTTCTGGACAACTTCGCACCACCTCTACCATATAAATATTCTCCCATGCGGCTTGTTTTGTTACCACCGTAGAAGCAGAAAGAGTGTTACTGCGATAGGTTTGTTTACTAACAAAGGCAGGAACATTATTATCTATGGGTAGAATTGCTGTAATTTCACCTTCGGGACTATCATAATTAACGGTATATAAACTAGGAACATATACCCCCGGAACCTGGGCTAAATGACGGAGTTTTGTCGAGCGATCAGCATTTCTAACCTCTTGATACGCATTAATCAAATCGGCAATTAAATTTTCACCATCTCCCAATAAAATTACATCAAAAAAAGCGGCAAAAGGTTCGGGATTAGCGGTTAAAACTGGCCCACCACCAAAAATTATCGCTTCTCGATCTTGCCGTTGATGACTGTGGCAAGGAATTTCTAAAGATTCTAACAGCGAGAGGATATTAACATAGTCCAATTCCCAAGAAAAGGAAAAGCCGACTAATTCGGGATAACGGGGTAAAGATTCTTGAAAATCCGTAAATAAACGACTAACTTGTATATCTGATCGCAGGGCTAAAGTTGCCCAGACAATTTGATAACCTAAACTGGTTATACCCACGGAATACTGATTAGGAAAAGCAAAAATGGTTCTAATGGCATCACTGTGGGGGATTGCGGAAGTAAAGAGTAGTTTTTCGTCTTGTAAGATGGTCATTTCAGTTATCAATTATCAGTTGTCAGTGACTACCGCAGGTCGTCGGTAGCTTGAAATCAGAAAGATTTTAATTTTCATCCCCTTGCCAGGGGAAGCTTGTTACCTCTTGTTTTTGGTCATATATAAGTTTAATTTAAATCCGGAGGTGAAGGAGGGGAAAATATCTCAATAGACAGTTATATCCCACATTCTGCACTTCAGTTTGTAACATAAAAAGTTACAAACAAGGAAAGGGACTAACTGAGTACAAATACTCAGAATTTCCCCGACCAAAACGTGAAATAATGGAGAAAGTATGATCGGGCATAAGCGAGTGCTGTTCCCACTTAATCGACTAATTCCGGCACTAATTCCATCTCGCCAGTACTCCAATGAAGACGATGAACCCATTGTTTTCAATAGATTAAACCGTTGCGTTGTCGTTACAGCCAATACTACTATTGACTAGCTTAGTTGGGGAAAAAATCTCAATGACCATCAATGGTTGACCTAAGAAAATATTTCAGTCTCTTCGTCGGGAAATAACCTATTAGAGACTGAAAAATCTTAGTCATTCCATTCCCCTTTGGGTGGGACGGGAGGATTGCGGAGAAGATGGCGGGTTAAGTCCTTATCTGGTTCCCTCTCTCCTCTTAGCCACTGTTTAATCGCCGTTTCGATAATGCGACTAGGATCGTTAGTCAGGTGTTTAATCTGTTCCAACACTTCCGAGTCAATGTGAATAGCGATTTCAACTTTCTCCGCCGTGCGCTGAGTCGGTGTAGCATTGTCGTTCATAAGCTCTATCAAGGATTGCTATCTATCATTCTACCCGTCAGTCGAGGATTCTTATCCAAGAGTTTATCTATAGTAATGGGATTTGGACAAATCATAGAGCTTTTCCTGAGCCATTGCCCTTTCCCTGATTTTGTCACCATAATCAAGCCTACCATAGTTTCCTGTGGATGCCGAGAGGGAAAGCCAAGGCCAAAACCCTGACTATACTTGCAGTTTAGCTTTTTTTACCTTTTACTTTTCACTTTTGCTCCAGCCTTAGAGACTTTACCTTTACAATGAGTGAAGGAATCTAAAATTTTATAAACCCCTGACTTTTGCCAGCAGTGAACCACGATGACTGACGTTCCCGTTTCTCGCATTCGCAATTTTTCCATCATCGCTCATATCGATCATGGTAAATCAACTCTCGCCGATCGCCTCCTGCAAATTACGGGAACCGTAGCCCAACGGGAGATGAAAGAACAATTTCTTGATAATATGGACTTGGAACGGGAACGAGGTATCACCATCAAGTTACAAGCGGCACGCATGGATTACACCGCTAAGGATGGTCAAAAATACGTTCTCAATCTGATTGATACCCCGGGCCATGTGGATTTTTCCTATGAGGTTTCTCGGTCTCTAGCGGCGTGCGAGGGAGCTTTATTAGTTGTGGATGCGTCCCAAGGCGTAGAAGCGCAAACTTTAGCCAATGTTTACCTAGCACTGGAAAATAACCTCGGAATTATCCCAGTTTTAAATAAAATCGACCTACCCAGTGCCGAACCAGAACGGGTCGCGGCGGAAATCGAGGAAGTGGTGGGTTTAGACTGTAGTGAGGCGATTCGGGCCTCGGCTAAGGCTGGGATCGGTATTAATGATATTCTAGAGTCGATCGTCCAATTAGTTCCCCCTCCCCAAGATACCCTCGAAGAACCCTTCCGAGCTTTAATTTTTGATAGTTATTACGACGCTTATCGAGGGGTAATTGTCTATTTCCGCGTCATGGATGGTCGGGTGAAAAAGGGCGATAAAATTCGTTTTATGGCTTCTGGTAAAGAATTTGTGATCGATGAATTGGGAATTTTATCACCGCAACAGGTACAGGTAAATGAACTTCACGCGGGAGAAGTGGGTTATCTGGCAGCCGCGATTAAAACCGTCGCTGATGCCCGGGTGGGTGATACGATTACTCTAACCGCTAAACCGGCACAAGAGCCTTTACCCGGTTATACAGAAGCAAAACCGATGGTTTTCTGCGGATTATTCCCCACGGATGCTGATCAGTATGCCGATCTCAAAGATGCCCTGGAAAAGTTAAAATTAAACGATGCAGCCCTATCCTACGAACCGGAAACTTCTAGCGCCATGGGTTTTGGTTTCCGTTGCGGTTTCTTGGGACTGCTACACATGGAAATTGTGCAGGAAAGACTAGAAAGGGAATATAACTTAGATTTAATTACCACTGCTCCCTCGGTAGTTTATCAGGTCACTACCACCGATGGCGAAATTGTCGAAGTGGATAATCCCAGTTTGTTACCTTCCCCACAAAAACGGGAAAAAATTGAGGAACCTTATATCCAAGTGGAAATGATTACTCCGGAAACCTATGTAGGCGCTTTGATGGAATTATGTCAAAGTCGTCGGGGAGTTTTCAAGGATATGCGTTATTTTACTAAAACCCGCACCGCTTTGATTTATGAGTTACCTTTAGCAGAAGTGGTGACGGACTTTTTTGATCAATTAAAATCTCGATCGCGCGGTTACGCTAGTATGGAATATCAATTAATTGGCTATCGGGAAAATGAGCTAGTTAAATTAGATATTATGGTCAATGGTGATCCCGTTGATGCTTTAGCGATGATCGTTCACCGGGATAAAGCTTATTATGTTGGTCGTGCTTTAACTGAAAAGTTAAAAGAATTGATTCCCCGGCATCAATTTAAGGTTCCCATTCAGGCCGCTATTGGTTCTAAAATTATCGCTAGTGAACATATTCCCGCTTTAAGAAAGGATGTCTTAGCTAAGTGTTATGGTGGCGATATTAGCCGCAAGAAAAAGCTGTTAGACAAGCAAGCAAAAGGGAAGAAACGGATGAAAGCGATCGGAACTGTTGATGTACCCCAGGAGGCATTTATGGCAGTCCTAAAACTCGATCCTCAGTAAAATCTTGGGGTGAGTCAATCCTCACCCTTTTTAGTTTTGGCAGTGGCTAATTATTATGAAACTTTTGAGATTATCCTATCAAGATTTAGCCTCTGGATTAAGTATAGATTCTTGCGAGGTTTTTCCAGATTTGAATTTATTAGTTGGTATCTCAGGTGCAGGAAAAACCTCGATTTTAAAGGCTATTAGTAATTTAAAAAGAATCGCTAACGGTGAGTCTATAAATGGAGTAAAATGGGATGTAGAACTTTTAACCAATGATCATGTTCGTTATCATTGGTTGGGTGAATTTGAGGTTAGAAAAGCTCGTTCTCTCATCAAGATTGAAGAAGATGAAGTCAATAGTAATGACGGCGAAAATAAGGTTAGTATAATTAGGGAAACTCTTTTAAAAGATCAAGAGGTTTTGATCGAAAGAAACCAAGAGGTAATTGAGTTTAAAAATTCAAAGACACCAAAACTAGCGTCTTATTTAAGCTGTATAGAGCTTTTCAATCAAGAAGAAGATGTTTTCCCTGTTCGACAGGAATTTAACAAAATGGTTTTCAATCCACTTAAGTTTAATATCTCATCTTCAACATTGGATAAAATCCTTAGAGACTACGAATATACCTCTCTCTCTGAATTACAATCGAGTCAACTTCCTATTTCCGACAAACTACTGATCACTTATAAAAAATATCCCGATACGTTCGAGATAATAAAGAGAAAGTTTTTAGATATTTTCCCTCAAGTTGAAGATTTAAAAATAGAATTTTTAGAACCATTAAAACTAGGTGAACTGTTTTTTTCATTAACTCCAATTTTTTTACTTGAAGACTTACCTCGCATACAAATAAAAGAAAAAAACTCTCATGTCTGGATTGTAGAACCAAATATCTCCTCTGGAATGATAAAAAGCCTGATGTTCTTAGCAATGATCGAATTATCTCCTGATGGCAGTGTTATATTAATCGATGAATTTGAAAATAGTTTGGGGGTTAACTGTTTGGACACTTTAACAGAAGATTTATTAGTTAATTATCGAGATTTACAGTTTATTATTACCAGTCATCATCCCTATATAATTAATAATATCAGTCCTGCCTATTGGAAAATAGTCACTCGTAAAGGAGGAGTAATTCAGGTACACAATGCGGCTGATTTTCATATTTCTAAAACTCGACAAAAAGCCTTTATTGATCTTATCAATGTCTTAGAAGAATTTCCCCAAGGAATTAGTTAATCGATGAATATTTATTTTTTAGTTGAAGGAAGAAGTACCGAAAAAAAGCTTTATACTGCCTGGTTAACTTATCTTATTCCCGAATTTAAGCGAGTTGATTTTTACGATCAAGTCAATCACAACAATTACTTTCTGATTAGTGGTAATGGCTACCCCTCGATATTTGATGAGGGAATTCCTAACGCCATCGATAAAATTCAAGAAGTATCCAAATATAACTATCTAGTCATCTGTCTCGATGCTGATGAGGATACTGTCGAAGAAAGAGAACAATATGTTAATGACTTTATCACCAAAAATATTACTATCCCCGCACAACTTGAAATCGTGATCATTATTCAAAATCGCTGTCTTGAAACATGGCTATTAGGCAATCGCACAATATTTAATCCTAAACAACCTTTACAGGGACTTTTAGCTGATTATGTTCAACACTATGATGTTTACGAAAATGATCCCGAACTAATGGGTAGATTTAATTGCAGAAATCATGCCGATTTTCATTTTGCTTATCTAAAGTCTATTTTTAAAGCTAAAGGTTTGTCTTATTCTAAAAAATTCCCTGGGGAAGCTCAAGAACAATACTATCTTAATCAATTAAAAAAGCGTATCGATAAAACCGAACACTTAAAAACCTTTCAGAAATTTATTAATTTTTGTGATAATATTCGTCAAAATTTTAGATAAATTGATCTCTGGTGCTTCTGACGAGGATGAAATATAAGCTGATCTGGCATCGTCTCCTGACTAATAGCTGATTGAGAATACAAGACTATGACAAGGCTTTTGTCCTATAAATTTCTAGGTCGGCAGATTTTTGTAGTATTGTAGTATAATGGTAACTCCAGAAAAACAATCATAAAAGTGCCGTCAGTCTCTTCAGTTAGCAGTTACCAGATAGAAGTTAAAAATTGGCAATTTACTTGATGTTATGGCTTCCTTCCGCGATATTCTCAGTTACTATCGCAATTATCAAAAAGCCGCCTTTTTGAGCATTGCTGCCTCCAGTGTCTTTGAAATTATCGATCTGATGGTTCCCTACGCTGTCGGACAGATTCTTAATGTTCTTTCCGATCAACCTTTAGATGGATTCGTGCAATCTTTAGTTGATCGCACCATGATTTTAACTCCCTTTGCCTCAGAAAAGTGGGTTAGTTTGGCGGTATTATTAGGCTTAATTTTCCTAACCACAGTAATTAAAGCACCAATTCAGCCTTGGCTGAGTGTATGGTTTCACTGGGAAATATCCTTAAGAGCGCGACGAGATCATCTCAGAAAAATTATTGCCAAAATTCTCACCTTACCCCTATCTTTTTACGATGAAAATAATCCAGGACGCATCGCTAACCGGATTGCCAAAGGGATAGAAAGTTATACTTGGACTTATCCCGAAGTGGCGGGAATGATGATCCCAAAATTGTTTAGAGTTTTTGGTATCTTTATTGTTATTTGGGTAATTCAATGGCAAATCGCCCTCGCTTTTGTCATTTCTTTTGTATTAATTCTAGTTTTTATTGTCAGAGATTTAAAAGATTTAATGCAAAAAGAAAGAACTCTTGATCGGCACATCGAAAATACTCAAAGTCGCAATTCTGAGATTATTACTAATATCAAAACTGTCAAAGCTTTTGCCACGGAAGGACAGGAGTTATATCGTCAAAAACAGCGTTTAGAGAGAGAATTTACCTACGTTATCCATCGCATTCATAAGGGTTATGTGGACTTAATTACTTGGGAAAAAACCCTTGTACAAGCTAGTTTATTTGGAGTATTTTTCTTTACTCTTCTAGCCACCGTTCAACAGAAAATCTCGATCGGGCATTTTATCACCACCTATACCCTAGCTAGTATGGCCTATGCGGAATTAGATCCCCTATCCCAAATGGCAGAAACTTTCGCTCGTCGCTATGCTTCTATGGCCCGTTTACAGGAATTTATCAACTTACCCAGTGGCACTGATGCAGGTAGTCTTTTAGCCGATCATGCTCAAGATAATCCCTATCATTTTACGGGGAAATTAGAATTAAGAAATCTTAACTTTGGCTATAGTCCAGAAAGAACTATTCTCAAGGATATTAATCTGCTGATTGAACCCTATCAAACCGTGGCATTAGTAGGAAGATCGGGTTCAGGAAAATCCACTTTAGTTAAGTTACTTTTCCGCTATTTTGAACCGAATCAAGGGCAAATTATGATGGATGGCGAGGATATTCGTCGCTTAGATGTCACTTGGTATCGGCGACGGTTAGCGATTGTCCATCAAGAAGTAGATGTGTTTAATGGTACGGTATTAGAAAATCTCACCTACGGTAATCCTAATATTAGCTTCGAGAAGGTAGCAGAAGCCTGTAAAATTGCCCGCGTCGATGAATTTATTCATGAATTACCTAATGGTTATTCCACTATTGTAGGGGAAAGGGGCGTGCGTCTTTCGGGGGGACAAAGACAGCGTTTAGGAATTGCTAGGGCCTTAATTGTCGATCCGGATGTGTTAGTTTTTGATGAGGCTACTTCTAGCTTAGATTATGAGTCAGAAAGAGCCATTCAACTAGCCATGAAATCCATTTTAGGCACTCGCACCACGATTATTATCGCCCACCGTCTCAGTACCGTTCGAGAAGCGGATCAAATTGTCGTCTTGGATAATGGTCGTATTGTCGAGATCGGTAGCCATGATCAATTATTAAATCAGCAGGGAATCTATCAACGTCTCCACTCTTTACAAGAAAGCGGTGAACTGGTTTAGTCTTAAAATAGTCCCGATCGATGACTGTCGATCGGGAACCGAGAAAATATGATCTAATGGGAGTTGCTCACCATGTCTAACGAAACCGTTACCTATTCCCTAGAAGCTGTTTTGACTAGGATTGAGGGGAAAATTGACAGCTTCCAAAAAGATGTTAACCAAAAATTTGACACCTTCCAAAAAGATGTTGACCAAAAATTTGACAAAATCGACGAACGGTTAAATAAGCTAGAGGTAGGACAGGCAAAGTTAACCGAAAAGGTTGAGGGAATCGATAATCGCTTACAATCAGTGGAAGGAACCCAAAAAAATCAGGTTTGGACATTAATTATTCTTTTGGCAAGTGCGATCGCTACAGCTGGTTGGAAAGTATTTTTTTCGGGTAATCCCTAGAATTAATAGTAGCAACCTCACCCCCCCTTATCCTGATCGGCATGGGTTCAATCATCAAGTTTAACCCTCTGCTAACCAGCGCACGGCATCCTTAGCGTGGTAGGTTAAGATAATATCGGCACCGGCCCGTTTAAAGCTGGTTAAAGTCTCTAAAGTCACCCGTTTTTCGTCAATCCAGCCATTTAACGCCGCCGCTTTAATCATTGAATATTCCCCCGATACATTATAGGCAGCCACGGGTAAATTAGTCATTTCCTTGATTCTCCAGATAATATCCAGGTAAGACAGGGCAGGTTTTACCATTAACATATCTGCTCCCTCTAATACGTCTAATTCCACCTCTTTTAAGGCTTCTCTGGCATTACCCGGATCCATTTGGTAGGTTCTGCGATCGCCGAATTGGGGCGTAGAATCAGCCGCATCCCGAAACGGACCATAATAGGCAGAGGCATATTTAGCGGTATAGGAAAGAATTGGTGTATCACTATAACCAGCCTCATCCAATCCTTGACGAATTGCCTGGACAAAACCATCCATCATTCCCGACGGTGCAATGATATCCACTCCCGCTTTTACCTGAGAAACGGCGGTTTTTTGCAATAATTCCAGAGTAGGATCGTTTAACACCCTGCCGGTTAAATCTCCCGTTTGCAGATAACCACAATGACCATGGTTGGTATATTCACACAAACAAGTATCGGCGACAATGAGTAGATCGGGAACTGCCTCTTTAATTGCTGTGGCTGCTTTTTGCACAATACCATGATCGTGCCATGCTCCCGTCGCCTCTGTGTCTTTACTTTCTGGCAGCCCGAATAAAATAATCGCTGGAATTCCTAAATCCCGCACTTCCTTGGCTTCGTCAACAATTTTATCGATTGATAATTGATACACCCCCGGCATCGATTTGACTTCTAAGGCAATACCTTCCCCCGTCGTGGCGAAAAGAGGATAGATAAAGTCATTGGCTGTCAAGACGGTTTCACTCACCAGACGGCGCATTTGAGGGGTTTGACGCAGACGACGGGGGCGATGAATAGGAAACATAGTTTTTTGTGATTAAATCGGGAATCTGGTCTCGATTCTTTAGTTTAAATCTTTGCTGAGGATGAACACAAATCAATTCAGCCAGCTGCTGGCTGCCGGCAGCTATAGGCAATATTTAGTTATTTTGAGCTTAATCAAACTATTTAGGTCAAAAATGACCTGATGAGGCTCTATCGTCGTTTTGAGGGCGAAAAACCAGCAATTTGACTAAAATTTAATCTTTATAGCGATCAATTTTGCTGTCGCCACCACCGCATCTATTTACAAAACTTTACCTCATCAGTTATCAGTTACCAGTTATCAGTTATCAGTTATCAGATGTGAGTTTTCAGTTCACTGATGGCTCTCTTGGATATTGGCTGAAAAATGTTCATGGTGTTACATTAGCGGCGCAAGCGTTCACTGATTACTGATTACTGTTCACTGTTCACTGACTCCCAAAACCCATCTCCATTTGGGAGAAGGATCGTTTATTCTAGTAGGTAAGAGCGATCAATTCAGGATTTTTGCGATGGCCAACTTAGGTGATTTAGTCAAAAAAGCAGTTTATTTGGGTGTAGGCATTGCTACTTATGCCGCCGAAAAAGCTGAAGTAAATTTACAAGAATTAAGAAATCAAGCCCAAAAATTAGCCGATGAAATGATTTCTCGCGGCGAAATAAACGCGGAAGAAGCGAGGAAATACGTTGATGAGTTGGTG
Source organism: Microcystis sp. BLCC-F209 (assembly GCF_041928595.1). Lineage (NCBI taxonomy): Bacteria > Bacillati > Cyanobacteriota > Cyanophyceae > Chroococcales > Microcystaceae > Microcystis > Microcystis sp. BLCC-F209. Next base: position 10,668 of record NZ_JBHFLL010000257.1, on the reverse strand, counting down.
AAACAGGCACAACAGCAAACGGTAGCAGCTAACGAATCTAATATTCCCCATGAACCCCGACGGATAGAAATCATTGAAGATGAGGAGGACACCAAAGCAGCCGATCCCAAAGTAGATGAATTGCGGCAACAGGTGGAACGTCTTCAGGAGGAATTACGGAAACTGCAACAGGATTAAAACCTAGATTTTAGGGACAAATAATTAATTATTACCAGACAAGGGATGCAAGTATAAACATGGACGATTGGCAGAAAGATTTTTGGGAAGTTATCGAAACTGTCGCCCTGGGAATTGAAACTTTTTTCCAAGAAGTAGCCCAAACTATCGAAGAAATTAATGAGGAGATTATCATCGATCTGGAACAGTTTATTCAAGAGGTTTTACCCCAGGAATTAGAAGAATTTTTTAACCTCGATGAGTCCTTATTTTCGGGATTAGATGAACCCTCGGATTTTATCCTCACTCCTAAGGTTAACCCCGATCCTAACACCCATCCTGCTTGTATCGGTTGCCGTAATTATCACGGTTATATCTACGGAGGCAATCTTCTCGTCTGCGGTGTCCATCCCTACGGTTGGGATAGTGATAGTTGTCCCGATTGGCAAGCAGAGGATTAATTATTTTTCGATAAAATCAGGTAGGGTTATTATCCCTACCCATAACTTTTATCTCAAAGCAGTTATCTGTCATTTTTAGTTAAGAATTACCCTTGGGAGCATGGTAAGGTTCAGAATCAAAAGGCTGCATCCCCACATCGGGATATTCGTCATTGTTGGGGCTAAAAATGCGAGCGAAAGCCTCTGTTAGGTACTGGACAAAATTGTGTAATGTATCCTTGATATTCATTGCTTTTCTCTCCGACTCTCGACAACAATCTCTGTTCAACTTCGGGTAAGGTTGATTCACCCCTCCATCCCCATTATCTGGCCAGAATCTCATCAATTGCTGACTTTTGAGATAATTCTTGAATAATCTTCATAAGACTTTATGTTTTTTATTGTTTATCTAAACTTTTATAATAATTCTTGTATTTTTGTCAAGGAAAAATTATTCAATTAAATCGCTGATTTGTTGATCATCTAAGCATAAATATCCATTGACAAAAACTTTTAATTGAGCATTATCTATCTCCTCATCCAAAAAAGGCTCGATGGCTTTCTGACGAAGTTATTTAATTTTGTTGAGGTTTAATCCCAACTTTTCGATAGTATTAATTGCTTTTTGATCATCTTCTTGTACGGGTTTAATTGTGCCATCATAGTTAAAAGCAAAGTGAGACTCACAATCGGGATTAAGTGGAGAGATTAAGAGATTTTCATCAAACCAGTTATCTTTTAGATTACCACAGTGCCGAGGTTCACCAGACTTAAGATTTGCCTGACAGGAACATAGCAAATTGGCATAATCTAGGGGATCAACAGTGGGATAACTTTGAGGTTTAAAATGTTCTATATGGCATTTACCATCAATCAATCGATTTTCACAATAACAACATATTTCTCCCTGTTCTGTCATCAACGCTTTAATTAGTATTTCTTTTGGTTTTCCCGCTAAATTTCTAAAGTCGGGCTGCCAATCTGAGTTAGCTTGCTCTTTCCAATTCTTAAACTCCGGTGGTTCTTGTCTTTTCCTAATATACTTCATTTTCCGATAATTTCCTTGCGTCGAATAATAACTTCAGCTTTAATTAATTCTGGATCATTTTGAATTTTAGCTCTGAGATCATTGATATTATTTTTAGCTGCCTCTAATTGATTTTGAGATATTTGTTCATAGATATCTTTCAAAGCTTCAGCGATTTCCTTGGGACGAGTTGTCTCTAATCCCATCAAATCTTCTAAAATTCGATCAACATTTTTGCCGTAGGACTCCTGCACGGGATGAATTTTTATTCCCATTTCTGTTTGTTCCATGAAGTGTAAACTTTCTGGTTGAACATGAGTGATAATATTAGGAGAATGGGTGGAAATAAAAAATTGACAGTTAGGAAAAACTTCTAGTAATTTAGGTACTACAAATCTTTGCCATTGAGGATGTAAATGTAAATCAATTTCGTCAATGATAATAACACCATTACCCGTTAAGGGATAAGGATTTTGAGGATTAGCAATCGCCATTCTTCGAGCTAAATCTCCAAGCATAGCAATCAGACATTTTTCTCCATCAGAAAGTTGATTAACAGTAACTATTTTATTCTTTTTTTGTTACTTCCATTCTCAAGGGATTACGACGGACGCTAAGATTACTAAAATCGGGTAGAAAACGTTCGATCGTTTCCCGAACCGCTTCCAATTGGGGATCAGGAAAACAAAAACCTTCTGGTTTAATTAGATAATCCTGATATTTTCTATTTTCATTTTCTAAATCTTCGCGCTTGCGAAACCATTCAAAAAAAGTGCGAAAATCTGATCCACTGGTTAAAGCATTTTCGTAGGCACTTAGAGATTCAAATTGATGTTTTGTTTTAATTTTTAAGGGTATATCCAGCACTGCTCGATTAACAGAATAATAAACAAATAAAGGTAAGTTAATTTGTCCTTGATGATCAGTAATTTGTCGTTGTATTTCTTGACTGTATTCATTTAATTGGCTAAAATTACTCCGTTCCCCAGCGTGGATATATCCAGTCCTAGTTTTTACTATTTTCCAAGTAATCTCTTGACTATCTTCCGTCACCCCAGTGATTTCAATTATAGCCGTCCACTGACCATTATTAATCTCGGTTTCGTTAATCTCTGGAAGTCGTCCACTGGCATTAGTATTTTTTAGGCGATTAACTAACCATGAAAGCATAATCGCCAAACTGTCTAAAATGGTAGATTTTCCAGCACCATTAACTCCTATGAATACGTTTAATTGCCGATGAAAGTCGATGTTTAAACTAACTGCACCTCGATAATTAATAAGCTTTATAGACTTAATTTTCATGGTTTGTTGTATCGGCAAGAGCTGCTTGTATTTGAGATAATTGTTAGAGAATGACTCTCCAATAATTGCCAGTAAAACTTAGATAGGGTTAAGAGACAGTAGGACAAGGAATAGAAAAAAATATCGACCAAAGAAATAATATCTAGTTTTGGCACAGAACTGGATAGTCATAATGATTATTTATCATTTACCCTCGACTAACTCAAAAAAACCCCGGCTGACTTTCCCGATCGCTGCCGTCTGTGAGACAATCGATCGAGTGTTATCCTAAACTCTGCCAATTTTCATGTCCGACGACGCTACTATTCGCACTGCTGTACAACGTCTCTACAATACCTATCCTTTCCCCCCCGAACCGCTCCTAGATGAACCTCCTCCGGGTTACAATTGGCGCTGGAATTGGATTGCTGCCTATAACTTTTGTTGTCATCGTAAACCCGAACGAGAGGATATCCGCATTCTCGATGCGGGTTGTGGTACTGGTGCGGGAACTGAATATCTGCTTGCGCTCAACCCTTTCGCTCATGTAGTTGCGATAGATATCAGTGAAAAAGCACTAGAAATTGCCAAAGAACGCTGTAATCGTTCGGGAGTTGCGACAAAGCACCGAGGTTCTCTGGATTTTCACCATTTACCCCTTGAATCAGCCACTAATCTCCCGGGAGAATTTGATTTAATTAACTGCGTCGGGGTGCTGCACCATCTCCCGGACCCGATTAAAGGGATTCAATCCCTCGCACAAAAACTGGTCCCCGGTGGTCTGCTGCACATTTTCGTCTATGCACAATTGGGACGCTGGGAAATCCAGTTAATGCAATCTGCGATCGCACTTTTGCAGGGAGACCGACGCGGCGATTATAAAGATGGGGTCGCTGTCGGCCGAGAGATTTTTGCCTCCCTACCGGAAAATAATCGCATTTTGAAACGGGAAAAAGAGCGTTGGTCAATGGAAAATCATCGCGATGAGTCCTTCGCTGATATGTACGTTCACCCCCGGGAAGTGGACTACAATATCGATACCCTCTTTCAACTGATTAATGCGTCAGGATTAGCCTTTATTGGCTTTTCTAACCCTTCCTACTGGCAATTAGAGCGTTTATTGGGTAAATCCCCCGAATTGATGGCTAGAGCGCAAAATTTAGGGGAAAGGGAACGTTATCGCTTGACGGAATTATTAGACCCGGAAATCACCCACTATGAATTTTTCCTCGCTAAACCACCGATTCTGACTGCCGATTGGTCCGGGGATCAAGTCCTAGAGAATGCAGTGGCCGAAGTTCATCCCTGTCTTTACGGCTGGCCTAGTGCAAGTGTTCTAGACTACGATTATCGACCGGTTAATCTCTCGGAAAGAGAATTTGCTTTTTTACAAGCTTGTGATGGTCGTTTAACCGTGGGAGAAATCGACGCTCAAGTTGCTTTAGGATTAACTGGTGTGCGTTCTTTACAACAGCGCCAACTACTGATTTTAAGTTAGAGAAAATTCTGGGATGTTAGAGATAGCGTCCCTTGGCAATGGGCAACTTTTAAACTAACTTGGCAAAATTTTGCCAAAACTTCTTTTTTCTTAACAATTACACCCTTCCTATCCCCATAGTTTCAGCCCCAGAATTAACCGGGGCTGAATTATAATAGTTTAAGAAAGTGGACAAGGCTGCTAAATTTCTGATCAGTCCGATTTTTGCCCATCGGCAAACGGGAGATTTTAATCATTATCCCAAGATTCCGAGGCGATTAAGTCACCAATTTGGTCTCTGAGAAGGTAGTCACATCGTTCTAGTTCACATTCAACACAAACCCACTCCCGGGGGGGAATGAACTGACAGAGGGTGTAGATCGGTTGGTGTCTGCTCACTACCCCCTGTTCTACCATCTGACGGACTTCGTCCTTAATCATCCTGATAGAGTAAGCGGTGGGAGCGGTGGAGAAAGTTATGGCACTCATGGGAGATTTCCTGCAAGATCTACAAAAGAAGTCTTATCACTAACTATATTCTAACCTATAGGGGGACAAAAGAGATTTTTTGCTGTATCGACGATTACAATTTTTTATATATAGCGAAACCCTCTCCCCTCGCCAGTTTAGGCTTAGGTTAAGAAAAGTTAAATTTATCGGCTAAAAGCTGTCGAGTCCCCTTATGTCAAATCAGTGATCAGTGATCAGTTATCAGTTAAGCTGTTGACTATCTAGGGTTGGCTGAATAAATGTGAAATGTAGGCAAGGTAAGGGTTTTGGGGCTTTTCTTGCGAAACAGGTGCAAGATTTTGAGAGAATCGTGGTTCAAAACCTTGCATCTTCATCGGCCCGCGTCCTGTAGGGGCGAAGCATTCGGGCAATAACCTATCGGTGAAACCGGAGATTTTCTATCCGAATGCTTCGCCCGTACTTTTTGCCGCAAACCCTATCTAAATTACTGGTTAGGACTGCACTGGAGTGCCGGAGTTGGCAGCAGGGAGGAGAAGTCAGAGCATTTGTACTTAATTTTTCCCTACGCAGTTTAAATTCAGTACAGCTGATCACGGAAAAAAGCTTCCAGCTTAAACTAATAAATGGGGAATAAAAATAAAAGCCGCTACGAGTAAAGCGGCGATCGAGGCGATTAAAACGGCACCAGCGGCACAATCTTTCGCTATTTTGGCTAAATCATGGTAGGATTGCCCCACCGTCAGGTCTACCACTGATTCTAGGGCGGTGTTGATTAATTCTAAGACCATCACCAGAGCGCAGGTAAGGGTGACAATCGCCATTTCCATGGCATCAACCCGCAAAAATAAGCCCCAACTAACCGCTACTAGGGTAATCAGGGTGTGAATGCGAAAATTTCTTTGACTGACAAAAGCATAACGGACTCCGGCCCAAGCGTAGCGAAAACTGACTAACAGATTCGAGGCGACTTGCCAAGCGTATTCTCGTTGAGTGGGATTGTTGCCCTCACTCACCTGTCCCGATCGAGGGATAAAATTATTGTTGAGATAGGGATTAGATAGGCTGGCAGATTGGTTGGCTTTATGATAGTTTGTCTTCATATTCCTCAATAATGCTTGACAAAAATAACTAACTATGTATCGGCAATTTTGACGGTTTTTAACAAAGTTTCCTGTAAAGATAGCATTTCCAAGAGACTTGTTTCATCGGGATGATCCCAACCCAAGAGATGTAAACAAGCGTGGGCAGTTAACCAGGCCAATTCTCGCGCCAAAGGATGATTTTGTGTTAAAGCCTGTTGTTGTGCTGTCTCCACAGAGATGATAATATCCCCCAAATATAAAGGTTCTGTCTCTAAAATGCGCTCATCCACTGGGAAATCCACTTCCAGAGCGGCAAAAGCGAGAACATCCGTCGGTTGATCTTTGTGGCGATATTGGCAATTATAGGTCCGAATTTCTTGATCGTCTGTTAAACGCAAACTTAGTTCATAACCGGCGGCAACGGGGAGATAATCCGATAGATAGCCTAACCATGTCTCCAACCAATAGTGCCAAGTTTGGCCATCCACAGGACTATTTCCGGGATTAAAATAATTATCCTGTAGGCATAAATCCACCACTAGGGGCAAAGTCTCACTCACCAGATTTCATCCTAGGGACGCGTCAGATAGGAAACACCGACAAAAAAGGCCAGTAAGGCTGCCGTAGTCAAAAAAAAGTGTTTTAACGAGACGCCTTTTTTCTTGACCATATTCCGCATCGCCAGCTTAACGTAACTGGGTTGCGCTTCCGTGGCGGTTTCTACTGCGGGGTCAGTGGTGCTAACAGGTTCAGTCATCAGTAATTCCCCAGACAAAGATTGATCGCTATAAGTGTAACAGATTATTAAAGAAGTGCAAAAAAATTCAACTATGGGAAAAATTGTTACCCGTCCGGGATAGTCAAAACCGCTCAAACTGTTTAACCCAGAGGTTTCTAACCAGTTGCGCCTTTAAACCAGCCCCTGAATTTTGATACAAATGCTCTCCTCTCCCCCGCTCCCTTCTCCCCAATTCATAATTCATAATTCATAATTCCCACACCCCACTTCCCCAATTCATAATTCATAATTCATAATTCATAATTCCCACACCCCACACCCCACTCTCCTGCTCCCCAATTCATAATTCATAATTCATAATTCATAATTCCCAGCAGTCTAACCATGTCTTCCCACGATACCGAAAGCATCCAGACTATTTTTCAAAAAATTTGGGGCTATGAGGCCTTTCGCTTTCCCCAACAGGAGATTATCGAGACAATTCTAGCGGCACAAGATGCCCTAATTGTCATGCCCACGGGATTCGGTAAATCTATCTGTTTTCAATTGCCCGCTTTATTAAAAACCGGCTTAACCCTAGTGATTTCTCCCCTAGTGGCCCTGATGGAAAATCAGGTGGAGGAATTATTAGCTAAAAAACTACCCGTTGCCCTGATTCATCACGAAATCCCCCGACAACAGAGAAAGAAAACCTTAGCAGCGATCGCAGATCAAACCCTACGACTTCTCTATCTTTCGCCGGAAACCCTCTTAAGTCCGCCCCTCTGGTCAAAATTAACCCTTCCCCACGTTAAAATTAACGCTCTCATCCTCGACGAGGCCCATTGTTTAACCCAGTGGGGCGACAATTTTCGTCCTGCTTACCGTCGTCTTGGGGCTGTCCGTCCCGCTCTTCTGCAATCGAAACCGGCCGGCAGCCAAATAGCGATCGCTGCTTTTACCGCCACCGCTAACCCCGCCACCCGTGAGAGTCTCACCCGCGTCTTACAACTAGAAAAACCACAACTTTTCTTAATAAATCCTTACCGTCAAAACCTTGACTTAAGCACCAAAATATGTATTAGCCCCGGTTGTCGTCGTCATCAACTATTAAACTTCCTCACCAGTCAACCTCGACAATCCGGCCTGATCTATACTCGTTCCCGTCGCCATAGTGAAAATTTAGCGGCATGGTTGCAATCTCTCCACTATCGCACCAGTGCCTATCATGCCGGTTTATCGCCCTTTCAGCGTCGGGAAATAGAACAAAATTGGCTGCGGGGGGATTTAACTTTTGTTGTCTGTACCTCAGCTTTTGGCATGGGTATCAATAAACCCGATGTGCGTTGGGTTGTCCACTACCAACCCCCAGCTTTACTATCGGAATACCTACAGGAAATCGGCCGCGGTGGTCGCGATGGGGGTAAAATGCAGGCTCTCACCTTAATTAGTGAACCGACGGGATGGTTAGATAATAGCGATAAAAACCAGCAAAAATTCTTTAACTCCCAACAGGAACGCCAATACCGACAAGCTTGGCAAATTTTAGCCCAAATTCCCCTAGAGGGCAAAGTAGAGGCGATTAGTGCCGAATTTCCCGATGGTGCGCTCATTCTCTCCCTTTTACACAGTCTCGATCGCCTAGAATGGCTCGATCCTTTTCATTATCGGCTTATTTATCGCCATAATTCCGCCAAGATGACTTTTAAACCCAAAAATGAGATGTTTCCCTACCTCTATACCCGTCGCTGTCGTTGGCACTTTCTCTTAAATGCCTTTGGTTTTCAGGAAAATGCCGATAATTTTCGCTGTGGTCATTGCGATAATTGTCGTCGCAATCGACCTCTGGCAAACTAGGGAGCGCCAGAGCAGGGAGAGGAGAGCATTTGTGCTAAATTCTCCTGTCTTTTTTCTCCTCCTGTCTCGGATTCTCCTCACCTAAGGTCAGATTTTTGATTTTTGCAGGAGATCTATAGCGGTTTTCCCAGAAGTGAGTCCCGATTGAATCTATCAAGGGATTTACTATACCTTACCCGAAATAATAGTGAAATTTTGTGACAAAGTGCAGCCAGATACAAGAATCTTTGCTACATTCCCAGAAGGCTTCTGTGATAAGTCTCCTTAAAGGAAGCTCTTTGCAGTAAGCTAATCTGGCTAACACGCTTTTGGGCGTGATATAGGGGAAAGTTCGGGCGATCGCGCCTAAATGGGGTGATATGCCGAAAGTTGACCCATATCGTTACTTTTAAGAGTGTTATACGGAAAGTTTCCGTCACTGAAAAAACTATTGAGTTGGGCTGAAAACAAAAAGAAAACTACAAATAACAGATGTCCTGAGTCTGACGAAAGTTTTCTGAACATCGGTTAAAATAGGGAAATTGTAGTGTTTATTGCGATGAACCCATGACCAAACTGCTTCAACAGGCAATTGCTCAAATCCAGCAACTCCCACCCGAACAACAAGATGCGATTGCGGCTCGATTTTTGGCGGATTTAGAAGATGAACACAAATGGGAAACTCGTTTCGCCGCCACAACAGAAGAGCAATGGGATCAGATGGCTGCAATGGTGCGTCAGGAAATAGCTAAAGGTGAAACCATGCCACTTGATCAAGTTTTTCCAACACAAAAATGAACAAAGCGCAGATTTGGAGTAAGCGAAAAGTATGAAAGATACAATACGGAAAATACTAGAAATAGCATCTAATCTTTCAAAAGACGATCAGATACTCGTAGCAACTAAAATTCTCAATGACACATTTAGTATAAGTGAAGTGGCATCAGAGCCTGAGCCTGAAAAGAAACTTGGTAGTACGACAGAAGTCGTAGATGTTACTACCGATAGTCTATTGGGAGATAGCCCTTCGATAGAGAGACCTACTCCTGCACAGATCAGGCAAGTATTTGAGATTGACACGGACAGTGATTCTCTTGTTAACTTGGTACGCTCTGGGGGGATTTCTATTGACAGCATTATTCTTAATAAAAGAAGTTCCCAAGTCCCACAAAACTCTGAGGAATCAGATTATGAAGCTTGTATCAAAATTAAGAATATCACGAGCGAGAAAATTCAGGCTATTATCCCAAAAGGTCAAATTTTTCAGAACCTAGAAGCTCGTGGCTCCAATGGAAGCCGTGGATTCCAGAACATAGTTAATGCTGAAGACTGTCCAATCACTCTAAATCCTGGTCAAGAGGCTGTATTTTACCTTCCTGGTCATTGCTTGAATAAAAATCTAGCATCACCTTCTGGTCAAGATGCTCATATAGTTCCTCTCAAAGTCAAATTTAGTTTTGGCAATCAACAAGATGTTTGGAACAGCGTTCAGAGTCTCCTTCGTCCCTAAAATATGTATGCAGTGCGATCGCCGATCTTGTAGGGTGCGTTCCCTAATGCAAGTCCTACTGCTCCAGCGATCGATTTTTGGGGAACGCACCATGCACATTGATTGCAGCCGTGGGTTTAAATGCGATGTCGAAGGCACTGGGTAGCAGTACACCAATCTTATAGAGACTTAGTAGGATGGGCATTAGCTCATCCTACAGACCTGTGAGATATTATAGAGGGGTCTCCAGAAGTCAAATCGTAATCAGGAGTTAGTATATGCAAGCAATCCTTTTAAGCCGTGAAGAAGTTGCTCAACGTGCAGAGAAACTGTACGAAAGCAGAATCCGCCAAGAGGTGGAAGTTGAAGAAAACATTGGCAAGATGGTTATCATTGACATTGAAACAGGTGACTACAAAGTTGATGAAAATGGCTTACACGCTGCTGACTTATTGAGCGAGAAACACCCCCATGCTCGGCTCTTTGGGATCAAAATTGGCTACAACGTTGCTGCCGCTTTTGGTGGGGGTGTTATGGAGCGTGTAAGCTAAGACGCATTTAAAGCACTTATTCTTAAGATTAGCCGAATCTCCCCCAATCCCTTTACTGTTGCCTCTTGCCTCTTGCCTCTTGCCTCGTCTCAACAAGCAATTTAAATGCTTAACAGCTTAGTTAAGTGATTTCAGGT